>JAGCRL010000031.1 GCA_017964705.1 Alphaproteobacteria bacterium | reverse complement strand
TCTTTTTTATTATGATCTATGTAGTAGAATACATCATTTCCCTCATTATCTTTTGCAAAAGGGCTGGCCATGCAATTTAGCAATACATTGAAGTGGTCTAAAGCACTTTCTTCTGAATTTTGGTTTATTACCAGCATTAAAGCGGTTTGTCCGCGATTATTTTTTGCGTTTACATATGCTCTGTATCTTATTAAAGTTTTGGCGACGGCGGCTGAACGTGCTTCCATTAGAGCAGTTGTGCCATCATCATTTCTAGCATTAACATTTGCTCCGTTGTCAATCAGTATTTGGCACAATTGTGGATTTACGGAACGAGCAGCAAGTAATATAAACGGGTGATGAGGTTCTGTGGTGGTGGTTGCATTAACATCTGCTCCTTGAGAAATTGCCAATTCCATTTTATGAACATCGCCTTCTTCTATGGCTTTTAATAATGCTTTATTTGCTTCTTCTCTTGTCATTTCAGACCTCTTCATACGTATTTGTGAAGTTTAATTTTATCACTATTTTAGCATTTAAAATGTTAATTTTCTATAAAAAAATAAGCGAGCAAATGTTGCTCGCTTATGATATTATTATTTAATCAGCGGTTGCTTAAAAATCTGCCAAAGCTTCGGCAATTTCGTGTGTTTTATGAATATTTAACATAGCGATTTTATTATAGCCGTTATCAACATGCAGGACTTCACCGGTGATAGCCTCACCCAAAGGAGAAAGCAATGCTAAAGCGGCACGGCCAACTTGCTCTTGGGTTACATTGGCCTCTAACGGTGCATTCAATTCATTCCAATGTAAGATCTTTCTGAAATCACCAATGCCGGAAGCGGCTAAAGTTTTAATCGGGCCGGCAGAAATGGCATTAACGCGAACTTTTTGTTGCCCCATATCTACGGCGGCATAACGAACCGAAGCTTCTAAGGCGGCTTTAGCAACACCCATAATATTGTAGTTTGGTAAAACGCGTTCTGCCCCTAAATATGTCAGGGTTAAAATTGCCCCATTTTCATTCATATAAGGAGAGGCACAACGGCATGCTTCCAGAAAAGAATAGCAAGAAATGTGCATGGTGTTGGTAAAGTTTTCTAAGGTTGTATCTATTGTGCGACCTTTTAACTGATCTTTGTCAGAAAAAGCAATGGCGTGAACAACAAAATCTATTTTGCCCCATTTTTTACCTAATTCGGCAAAACATGCTTCTACTGATGCAGAATCTGATACATCACATTTAATTAAGGTTGGTTCAAAAGCAAGTTGTTCTGCTAACGGTACAACTCTTTTTTCAAACGCATCATTTTGGTATGAAATTGCAATTTGCGCACCTTGTTCGTTTAGGGCTTGAGCTATTCCCCAAGCGATAGATTTATCATTTGCTAATCCCATAATCAGGCCTTTCTTTCCGGCCATAAGCAATTCTGCACTCATATTTTTCCTCATCAATTTGTTATAGTATGGTTAAAGATACTAGCTTTCCCTTATAATCGGAAAAATTTGTTTGTAAACACTTATTTTTATATTGTACGTATGTAAAAGTTTATATTTGAAAAAATAAAACTGGTTTAACATTATGAAATAACGCTGTTTTTTAATTATTTTTGATAAAATTGAAAAAAATACTTGCAAATAGAACAAAAAAAGAACATAATCACATCGAAAACAAAATTTGATGACTTTTTTATGAGGTGTGAGTATGGAAAAAGATAAGGCATTGGAAGCGGCATTGAGCCAAATCGAAAGAGCTTTCGGTAAAGGTTCTATTATGCGCTATGGGCAAGATACTAAAATCGATATTGAGGCAATCTCTACCGGTTCTTTGGGGATAGATATAGCACTTGGTATCGGCGGTCTGCCCAAAGGACGTATCGTCGAAATATACGGACCGGAAAGTTCCGGTAAAACAACATTGGCGTTGAGTGTTATCGCTCAGGCACAGAAAAAAGGCGGTACTTGCGCATTTATAGATGCCG
>JAGCRL010000271.1 GCA_017964705.1 Alphaproteobacteria bacterium | reverse complement strand
TTAGAGAAAAATCCGACTCCATGTCCGGTACCATGTTCATAATTTAATCCTTGCTTTAATAGTGGTTGACGTGCGATTAAATCCAACTCATTGCCGCAAGTGTTTTCCGGAAATATTGCAGAAGCTAAGGCAATATGTGCTTTTAGGACAAGGGTGTTTTTTTCTATCATTTCCGGAGTTGGTTTTCCTAAAGCAATGGTTCTGGTTACATCTGTGGTACCATCATAATATTGACCGCCGCTATCTAATAACAAAATAGAATTCTTTTTTAGTGTAGCGGTATTTTTAGCGGTGGCATGATAGTGAACAATGGCGGAATTCTTGGCAAAACCGGCAATGGTGGCAAAGCTTTCAGAAAAGAAATTTAATTCTTTTTGGCGGAAAGAACGTAATTTATCGGCAATTTCAACTTCGGTTTTTTCTTTGTAATTCTTAGAAAGCCAGAACATAAATTTTGTTAATGCCACACCATCATGCAAGTGTGCATTTTTGATACCTTTTAATTCTGTTGAGTTTTTAACGGCTTTGGTGTAGGTTATTATGTCTGCAAAATTTTTGATGTTGGGGGCAAAAGTTTTTATTATGGCAGGAGTAGTGCCATAATCAGACGCAATGGAATGGTATGAAGATAAGATTTTTGAAAGGTCATTAAAAGGGTAGGCGGGGATATTCTCTGTGTGTTCCGCAAAAATTTTATAGGTACCGTTTTTTTCAATTAAAGCATAGGCGCGGAGTATTGGGGTAAAGGGAAGTGCATCTGAGCGTAGGTTTAACAGCCAAGAAACATTAGCGGCAGAAGTTATCAGATAGGCATCTAAATTTTGTTTTTTGAGTTCTTTTATTAAGTCAGCTATTTTATCTTTAGCGATACGGCCGGTGAATTTTTTCTGATGAGGAAATGCTTTTACTTTTTTTGAGCAAAGCATTTTTTCGGAATCTTTTTGGGCAATAAATTCTGCTTTGGGCAAAGTGTCGGAAAGTTTTTGCAATTCATTTAAACTTACAAGCCAGGGGTTATAGCTTATGCGTGCCGGGGTATTGGCAAAGTTTTTTTTCAGCCAGGCGTGAAAACTAATTTCAGAGAGTTTGACGATTTCAATTTGTCTTGAGGTAATTTCTTTTTTGGCTTGTATTTCGTATCTTCCGTCTACAAATAAATAGGCCTTTACAGGGGTAATAAACAGAATTGCATATGAGCCGGAAAATCCGGTCAATTTTAGGATAATATTTTCTTCCGGCAAAATATCTTCATTGATAAAAAGGTTGCCTAAGGTAAATAAACAGCCGCTTATTTTTTGCTGTTTTAGGTCTTTTTGAATGCTTTTAATATCCATCTAACCCTCCCTTATTTTATTTTTGCAATAAAGCTGCACGCCAGTTTTCTAATTTGTAAAGTTTTACTAATTTGAAACCTCGTTTCTGATGATGTTTTACGATATCTTGTTCTTGATTGTCAATAAATCCGGAAATTAAGTAACAGCCATTATCAGCTAAAGATTTATAAGCACTTTCAGACATCATTTTCAACGGATTTGCCAGAATGTTGGCAAAGATTAAATCATAGGGACGGTTATTTTTTATTTTAGGGTTGCTGTAACCATTGCTTAATATTGCAGAAATGCTCTTTTCAACATTGTTGGTAATGGCATTGTTGGCAGTAACATCAACAGATTCAGGATCAATATCAGCAGAGATAATTTGCGGCATTGTTTGCCAGATTTTGGCGGCGGCAATGGAAAGAATGCCGGAACCTGTTCCCATGTCTAAAATTTTTTGGGGAGTGGGGATTTTTTTATGTAATTCAGAAATGGCTTGTAAACACATTTTGGTGGTTTGATGTTCTGAACCGAAAGCAGTGGCAGCGTAAACTTGCACCGGTATTTTGGAGGTCGTCGGGCAGCTTGTTTCATGAATGCCGTAAATCATAAAATCGCCGATTTCAAAAGGTGCGAATCTGATAACATTTTCTTTGAGCCAATTTTTATTTTCTAAAATTTCGGTGTGAAATTCCGGTAAAGATTGATTGATTTTTTTTATGTTATTTATAAATGCTTTTTCATCAAAATCCAGCGGAGCATAACCGACATATTCTTCTAAGCCGTCATCGGTATAATTTATGGCTACAACATCAAAAGTTTCTTCCAAAAAAGCAGATGCTTCTTCACTGATAGAAACAACTGGTGTAAATTTAATTAGCTTACAGCTTTTAGAAAGGTTATGCATAGGTTTACCTCAAAAATGATTTTTTTATTTACAACTTTTAAATATCGTTGCATAAATATAGTGAGGAAAACGTTAAAAAGAGATTATATTATGAAGAAAATATTTATCGGTTTAGCTGTATTGGCCCTGTCTTCCTGTTATCTTCAAGGGGATTATACGTTAGGGCATCGAAATGCTTTTAATGACTTTTTCTATACCTACAATATTCGCTACTATGATAAAGATGGTATGAATAATGACGTTAGAGAAACAGAAACGATTAATAATTATAAGGTTGGTGTTGTGCGCCATGCTTTAGTTGACGGAGTAATGATTTCTTCTAAAACCATTGTTAAATCTTTCTTTTCTGAAGGATATGTTCGTCCAAATATGAAAGGAGCATTGGTTTCTTATACAATTCCGGTTGAGTTGTCTGATGAGAAAGTTTACGAAGTTATCGGCGAATCGGATATTAAAGGCGTAACGTATCGATTGTTGGCGCCGAATCGTCTGGGAGATGTGGTTTTGATTGATGCACGCGGTAATATCTATCCGCGCGTAGGACGTATCTATAATAATCGTTTGGCATTATTGGATACCGGTTTTCTTCTTGAGCCGGAAGATCTTAGATTTACGGACGATGGTATCAGGCCGTATAATAACGAAGATGATCCGCTTTCTGGATTTAATATTCGTTATTGCGGGTTGGATGATAAATACCGTATGGTATTTTTATATACTTCTTTCGGTCCTGATGGTGATGGTTCTGAAGTACAAAAGGTTTATACGTTCCCAATGTATGACAAGGAAATTTCTTTTGGAGATGTTAAAATAGAAGTTCTGGAAGCCGATGAAACCGGAATTTCTTACAGAGTTCTTTAAGTCTTAGAATTGAAATTGATATAAAACGGATATTGTTGTTTAGCAATATCCGTTTTGTTTTATAAACTAAAGTGGAGGTTTAATACTTTCTTTGGGTTATTATTTATGGGGTAACGGAGGCGTTATTATGCGATTTATAAAACCTATTAGTTTGGGGCTGGATTCAATTATC
>JAGCRL010000270.1 GCA_017964705.1 Alphaproteobacteria bacterium | reverse complement strand
AGATTATGAAAAAATTTCTTTTCAAAACCATCGTCCTGATGGTTGCAATCACTCTCCAGGTGGGAGTGAATGCTCAGAATGTAAGAGGCGTTGAGCCTCAGTTCGTTACCCCCGCAGAAGCTCCAGCAGAGGTGTCAAAGGTGCAGAAGCAGAACGACAGAGCGGTCGTTATTACGTACGAGACAAACGACCAGACAGTCTTTGTGCGAGAGCGTACAAAAGATATTTCCTTACAGACCAAAAAGGAGTATCTCTCTGGGGAAACACAGGTGTATCTTACCCCGCATCATGATTTCCAGGGCGATTACAGGCACGGGTTGTATGTTGTTCTCGAAGCTGGTGCAGATTGGCTCCATAAGGAGCACCAGTTCAATCCTATTGGCACTCTTGCCATAGGGTATGAAACCTGCCACTTTGGCTTTGAAGTTCAGGGTGGCGCATCTATGGCTCCTTATCCCGAAGGGGCGATGTCTGATGAAAACTATTTCACATATTCAGCCTACGTGGCAGGTATGTGGAAAGTTGCCCAAGGAGCTTTAAAAAATAGTTCCTCACTCGCCATCGGCGGAGCGTGGGGTTATACCCATTGTCGTTCAGACATTAAGGGTGCCGAGGTACGCTCATGGAACATGGGGGCATCAGGCAAACTGTTCCTCAGGGGCAACATCTCCCTCGGCAAGGTGGCCGCGGTGGTAGAGGTAGGAGGTATCCTCCAACCCTATGTAAGCCACCTGAAAAACGACCATCAGAATTGGCACAATATCGGGCCGTATGCTCAGATGGGCATTAAGGTCCCGATAAAGACCAAGTTCTAGTTTGGGACCAAGTTCTAATACTTAGAAGCAGAGTTGTGAGGGGGTTACCCTTGCTTCTCTGCTTCTCTGTTTTTAAAGTCTAATTTTAAGAAACACAGAGTCAAGTAGACAGAAAATAGAAAAAAGTGCTTGAAAAATAAAAATAAAAATGGTATATTAGATGTGTCAAAAAAGTATGATTATGTGATGAATTATTGTAGAAGTATTAGAAGTTAGTCCGTTTGTATGGGGTGGCTATCAGGTGTCTATGGTTTTTCAAGAACTTTTTCATACGTTTTTTGTGGAAATATATATTTTATCATTAACATATAAAAACAAAGATTATGAAAAAATTTCTTTTCAAAACCATCGTCCTGATGGTTGCAATCACTCTCCAGGTGGGAGTGAATGCTCAGAATGTAATTGTAGGAGATGCCACAGATTTCCAGTTCTGTGACAACTTCCTGAAAACTCATCCGCAGGATACTGTGCGGTGTGTATTTGATCCGCCGCAGATGCTGATCGCCAGCACCCCAGGAGAGATTGCCGGAGTAAATGTCGCGGTTGGCGACACTCTCTATTTGAAGGGATTCACGGCGTTTAAAGATGCCGAAGGTGTCAGACAACAGCCGAACTATCTCAAGATAGTAAAGGTTGTAGGAGATCACGTACAGGTCTACGAACCAACAAGCAAAGCCAACTATGCAGCTAAGGTTGTGGAGACTCGTACTGATTACGAGATCACCAACCACAACCAGCATCGGGATGTATACTACTATCAAGTAGCCCCGGAAGGGTCTGCTTTTGATGGTAAGATCATTCGCAAAGCCGCCAATAAAAACGGGTGGTCGGTATTCGCTTATGGCGGATACCAATTTGGCCTCTCGGAGGAAGCCTGCGATGCTTGGGTTGCGGGTGGAGGTTTGAGCCTTTCTGGTTCTTGCTGGCTCATCGATGGGTCAGCCGGCATCTGTAAAAATCAGTATTCTAACCTGGCGGAACATGCTGGCGAGAATTACACGGCTTTTACAGCCCGTGTGGGAGCCGGTATCAAGCCTTTCCGCTTGGATAGGTATGATGTATGGCAACTTTACCTCAAGGGCGGAGGTGTCTGTGAAGCCTATAAAACGGACAGCAAACCGCTGGACGATGGCTCTTATGTCAAAAGTTGGGGCAATTACTGGTCCCCGTACGCCGAGATCGAACTTGATTACCGCCCATTTGCCACAGCCAACAATATCGGCTTTGTGGTGGGGTGGCAGTACAAGAAATATGTGCTGCAAAATTCCGATATGCAGACTGGTAACAGTCTGTATGTAAAACTTGTAGTAAAACTCGGTCTCGGACGAGACCGGATTAAGAACTACTAACTTCTAAGAAAAAGAGAGTGGTGAGGGGTTATCCTCGCCACTCTCTTTTTGTTTTAAAGATAAAAATTTTAGCTTATTGAAAAAAAGTAAAGCCTGTTTATATAAAAAATGTCATTTTTATATAGGAGGATTTTATGAGCAGATTTTTTTTAGGTTTTTTAGCCGTAGCAGCTTTGGCCTTGGTCATTCGTCAGGCGGTGGCAGAAAACGCAGCTTCTTCACAAAACGGGTCTATGGCAAATGGTGGTGTTATGATTATTGAAACATATTCTGCATCTGCTAATTCTTTTGCTTCTTCAAGTGATAATATGCAGCCTTTACCCGGAAGTCCCGGTGTGGAGGTTGCACCAAATGACACTCCGCAACCGGCTATGGTAGAGGAAGATATGCTTGTTGAGCAAACTGAACAATAGGTTTTTTTATGAAAAAAACTCCCCATAAATGATTATGAGGAGTTTTTTGTTGAATACAAATCAGATTATTCTTTGTTTTTCAAAGCTTCACCTAAAGCATCACCTAAAGAAGCAGCTGCAGCTTGATTATTAGAATATTCTTCTAATGCTTTCTTTTCTTCTTCTAATTCGTAAGCTTTTACAGAAACACCAACTTTAATGTTTTTGCGGTCAACAGAAGTGATTTTTGCTTCTAAAATGTCACCTTCTTTGTAGCTTGACAAATCTTTTCTGTCTTTAGATAATTCTGCTTTTCTGATTGTTGCAGGAATGCCTTGAACAGTTACTTGAACGCCCTTTTCATCTGTTCCGGTTACAACTGCTTTAACAATATCACCTTTTTTCAAAGATTCTAAGGTTAAGGCAATGTTGTTTTCAGACATTTGCTTAATTCCTAAGCTAATGCGTTCTTTTTCAACATCAACATCAATAATCTTTGCTTCAATTGTCTGACCTTTGGTATAATCTTTAACAGCTTCTTCGCCGGATTTTTCCCAAGAAATATCAGACAAGTGAATCATGCCGTCAATTTCATCAGAAAGACCGATAAACAAACCGAATTCGGTAATGTTTTTAATTTTGCCTTCAATGATAGAATTAACAGGATGTTCTTCAATATAAGCAGCCCAAGGATTTGGTGTGCATTGTTTAATGCCAAGGCTGATACGACGCTTATCTGCATCAACTTCTAATACCTTAACATCAACTTCTTGTGAAGTAGAAACAATTTTGCCTGGGTGAACGTTTTTACGTGTCCAGCTCATTTCAGAAACATGAACCAAACCTTCAATACCATCTTCTAATTCGATAAATGCACCATAGTCGGTAATGTTGGTAACTTTACCTTTGTAAATTTCTCCAACTTTGTATTTATCAGCAACGGCTTGCCATGGGTCATTTTCTAATTGTTTCATACCCAAACTAATGCGTTGAGTGTCTTCATTAAATTTAATAATTTGTACTTTAACAGTTTGTCCGAGAGAAAGAACTTCTGCCGGGTGATTAATTCTCTTCCAAGAGATATCTGTTACGTGTAACAAGCCATCAACACCGCCCAAATCAATAAATGCACCATATTCGGTCAGGTTCTTAACAATACCTTCTAATATAGCACCTTCTTTGATTGTGTCTATTAATTCAGCGCGAGCAGCAGAACGAGTTTCTTCTAAAACAACACGACGAGAAACAACGATATTGCCGCGAATTTTATCCATTTTCAAAATTTGGAAAGGTTGTGAAATGCCCATTAAAGGAGAAATATCTTTGATTGGGCGAATATCTATCTGAGAACCTGGTAAGAAAGCGATAGCACCGTTTAAGTCAACAGTGAAGCCACCTTTAACGCGACCAAAGATAACGCCGTTAACACGTTCGTTATTGTTCATCATCTTTTCAAGATCTTGCCATACTTCTTCACGGCGAGCTTTTTCACGTGATAATACGATATTGCCATCTTTGTCTTCATATCTATCAACTAAAACTTCAACAACATCGCCAACTTTTAATTCATCATTTCTGCCAAATTCACGCAAAGGAATTCGACCTTCTGATTTTAAACCAACCTCAATTGTTGCAAAACCATCATGAATACGAATGACGGTACCCTTCATAACTGTTCCAACAATACCTTTAGATCCGAATTGTTCATTTAACAATTCTTCAAAATTTTCAGTCATTTCAGGGATTTTAACTTCTGCAGTATTTGCCATTATATTTATTTTTTCAAAAAATGCCAGACCTTAAATTTTAAGCGGACTTGCGCGAGTTAAAAAAAGCATTCTGCCGCCGCGCCGCGGAAGAATTGCGTATTGTTTAGGTGAAAAAATAAGAAATGTCAAGAAAAAAAGGTGTTGTTTCGTAGATTTAAATATAAAAACAGCCCTTATGGCAGAGGACTGTTTTTACTTAGAAATATCCGAGGTTTTTAGACTTTATAGGGGAGGCGCTTGTATATAAAATCACTTACTCGGTTTGGAACAATGCTTGCTAACCATGTTACGAAACGCATTGGCCATGGGAAAGCGATTAAACCGACATTCTTTTTTATACGGTTAGCTATTAAAGCGGCGGCAACATCTGCTTCCATGAAAAACGGCATCGGGCAAGTGTTTTTATCGGTTATTCTTGAGCGAACGAATCCGGGACAAATGGTGTTTACCTGGATATTATAAGGCAAAAGGTTTAGCCTTAAGGCTTCTCCATAGGCTTTAACACAGGCTTTTGAGGCACTGTATGACGGGCAAGCAGGCAAACCATGATAGCCGGCAATAGAAGCAGTAATAGCTATAATTTTATCTTTGTCTTGGCGTTTTTTATAAATTTCTATAGCCGGTGTAACAGTGTTTAAAACCCCCATAACATTAATGTTAAAAGTGTTGTAAATGTTTTCAGGTGTTTCTTCAAGAGTGGCAACACCGGCATTGGCAAAAACAAGGTTTAAATACGCCGTTTTCTCTGCGTTTATTATCCAATCTTCAACAGCTTGTTTATCTGCAACATCTAAAATTTTAGCGTGTATTTTGGCATTTCCTAATTGGGTGCATTTTTCTTTAACAAGGTTTAATCGTTGTTCGTTTCTGCCGCAAATAAAGAGGTTTTCTGTTTCTTTTTGTTGTGCGTAGTAATAGGCCAGAGCCTCTCCTATTCCGGAAGAAGCGCCGGTTAACAAAATATTTTTAATAATCATGGTATCATCCTTGAAATAAAGCTTTATTTATCTATTTTATGATATATATTAAAGTGGCGTATTTGTAAAGACTAATCGTTTAAGAGGTGGACTATGGCTGATAATCAAATAAAGACAAGAGGAACAATGTTTGTTTTTTCCGGTCCAAGCGGTGGTGGAAAAAGTTCTGTTATTAAACGAGTATTGCAAGAAGTTAAAGATATTAAAATTTCTATATCTGTTACAACCAGAGATAAAAGAGAAGGAGAGGTTGAAGGAGAAGATTATTACTTTGTTTCAGATAAAAAATTTAAGCAAATGATTAAAGATGATGCCTTTTATGAATATGTTGATTCTGATTTCGGTTCAAATTATGGAACACCTAAAGAGCCTATAAATAAGATGTTGGCTGCTGGGCAAGATGTTATTTTAGACTTAGATTACCCAGGTGTGCAGCAACTTAGATCTTTAGCTGGAGATCGTGTTAAGGCAATTTTTTTAATGCCACCTTCGTTGAAAATTTTAAGAGAGAGATTGGTTAATCGTGGGACAGATAGTGCAGAAGTTATAGAGCGCCGCATGAGTATGGCAGAGAAACGCATTAACGAAAGTGTGTTTTATGATTATGTTGTGGTTAATGATATTTTAGATAATGCGGTGGAAGAGGTTAAGGCAATTGTTATTGCTTCAAGAGTGGAGCAAAAAAATCTTGTCGGTTTAGATAAAATGATTAAAAGAGTTATGAAAGATAAATAAAATGGCAAATATTTATAATTCTATATCAGAATTAGTTGGGCGTACTCCGTTATTGAGATTAGGTAATTTAACAACAAAGCTGCGGTTAAATGCAGAAATTTTGGCTAAATGTGAAATGTATAATCCACTTTTTTCTGTTAAAGATAGAGTAGCATTGGCAATGCTTGAAAAACAAGAAAAGCTTGGCATTGATAAAGATACGATATTTGTTGAGGCAACTTCCGGAAATACAGGTATCGGATTGGCCGGATTATGTGCCGCAAAAGGATATAAATTGATTATCATTATGCCTGAAAACATGTCTAAAGAACGAATTAACCTTATTCGTCATTTGGGTGCAGAGGTTATTTTAACCCCGGCAGAAGAAGGTATGAGCGGAGCTATCCATAAAGCGGAAATGCTAAAAAATCGCAATCCTAAGGTGGTTGTTTTAAGCCAGTTTCAAAATGAAGCGAATCCAAATGCGCATCGTATGGGTACGGCCATGGAAATTATTGAGGATACAGATGGAAATTTTGATGCAATTGTTGCCGGCGTTGGCACATCAGGTACCATAACAGGTATTTCTTCTGTTCTTAAAACATATAATAAAGATTTATTTGTGGCAGCTGTTGAGCCTGCAAGCAGTGCAGTCTTGAGCGGTGAAAAAAAAGGAATTCATCAAATACAAGGTATAGGTGCAGGTTTTAAGCCACCATTTTTTGATGAAAAGCTTGTGGATGAGATTATTAAAATGGAAGATGCAGCTGCTATAAAAATGTCTCAAATGATTGCCCAAACAGAGGGGCTTTTGGTGGGAATATCTGCTGGAGCAGCTGTGGCGGCAGCGGTAGAAATTGCAAAACGTTCTATCTTTACAAATAAAAGATTGATTGTTATATTACCGGATAGTGTTGAACGGTATCTTTCAACAGGTGTTTTTTAGGATTTTTGGATAATGATGAAACCAAACTCTATTTTAGGTTCTTATTTGTTTAAGCAAGCAGTTTTAAGTTTTTTGTTTGTGCTTATTGTTATTTGCGCCATCATCATGATGGTTGATATGATAGAGCTATTGCGTCGTACTTCCGGAAAGCATGATATTTCTATTGGTTTTTTAGTAGAGTATGTTTTGGCCAAATTGCCGGAAACGGTTGATAAGGTTATACCATTTATTGTTATGGTTTCTACAATGATAATGTTTTGGAGAATCAGTAAAAACAATGAGTTTGTTATTATTCGTGCAACAGGTGTCTCTATTTGGGGTGTTTTAATGCCGGTTTTGTTGGCTGTTTTTGTTATAGGCTCTTTATGGGTGGCGGTTATTAATCCGATTTCTGCAAAACTTTATGAAGTTAAGGAGACTCTTTCTTACAGATTAAGTACAAACAATCCGAATGCTTTTTTGTTTTCAAATAAAGGGTTGTGGATGCGAGAAGGCAAAGAAGATAATACGATTGCAATTATTAATGCAAAAGGTCTTAATCTAAAAAGTCAGGTGCTATGGTTAAACGATTTAAGTATTATAGAAATAGATGAGGATATGCGGGTTAAACGACACATAGAAGCGTTTGTTGCCACATTGGAAAACGGTAATTTGAATTTGAAAGATGTTCATATTTATCAACCAGGACAAAAGGCTGAAATAGTTAATAGTATGACCTATCCGACGGAAATGAATATTCAACGTATCAGAGATAATTTTGTTGATCCGGAAGCCATTTCTTATTGGAATTTGCCGGATACAATAGATTTTTATGAAACCTCAGGTTTTTCTGTTATTCGGCATAAAATGAGATACTTAAGTTTAACATCATTGCCCTTTTTGCTGGTGGCAATGGTTTTAGTTGCAGGTTTATTTGCCTTAAAACCGAGTCAAAGGCAAGGCGGTGTTTTGTGGATGATTATTTTAGGAATTGCAACGGGTTTTACAGTTTATTTTACATCTCAAGTTATTTCTGCTTTCGGACTGAATTCATACATACCAATTTGGTTTTCGGTGTGGGCGCCGACAATTGTTATCGCATCAATAAGTATATCGGTTTATTTGCATAAAGAAGAGTGATTGGTGATTGTATATAGAAGTTCTATACTCTTATATTAACAAGCTAAACAAGGCACATTATTAAAGGTGTATTTTTTAAGATAATAGATTT
>JAGCRL010000269.1 GCA_017964705.1 Alphaproteobacteria bacterium | reverse complement strand
CCACATTTAGCGGTTTTACCATGATTAGCCGAGGTACTGGTTTTTTCATAGATATGTTAATTGCAAGTTTTTTAGGTGCCGGAACAGTATCCGATGCATTTTTTGTTTCTTTTAAATTACCGAACCTGTTTCGTAGCCTATTTGCCGAAGGAGCTTT
The DNA here is from genome assembly GCA_017964705.1 of Alphaproteobacteria bacterium. Taxonomy (GTDB): domain Bacteria; phylum Pseudomonadota; class Alphaproteobacteria; order RF32; family CAG-239; genus CAG-267. The sequence continues at coordinate 1,916 of JAGCRL010000269.1, read as the reverse complement.
TACCGCAGCCTTTGTACCTCTTTTTTCATCAAAGTTGGTTAGCGCCGGACGAGACGAGTCTGTCAAATTTGCCGCCAAAGCAGTTTCATTTCTGACTTTTATTTTAATCCTATTTATCATTTTATTTGAAATTTTTATGCCTGAGGTTGTTAAGATACTAGCTCCCGGATTTACTAAAGAACCGGAAAAAGTTGCTCTAACCATAGATTTATGCCGCATCACTTTTCCTTTTTTATTATTTATCTCAATTGTTTCTTTCCAAGCCGGTATCTTAAATTCTTTTGATAGATTCGCAGCCCCCGCCGCAACCCCAATCATTCTCAATTTAGGCATTATTCTTGCCGGTTTGATTTCTGTTGCCTATCTCAAATTTCCGGTATATGGCATGGCTTGGGGTATCACCATTTCCGGCATATTGGAAGTTTTGTGGCTTAAATATTTCCTAAACAAAGAAGATATCCGCATCAAACCCAATTTAGAAATCAAAAAGCTTCTTTGTGATACTGAAATTAAGACCTTATTTAAACGTATTGCCCCGGGTGTTGTCGGAGCAGGAATTTATCAGATTAACATGGTTGTTGATATGATTTTGGTTTCCCTTGTTACAAACGGAGCTGTTTCTTGGCTATATTATGCCAACCGACTTCAACAACTTCCTTTAGGTGTTATAGGTGCAGCTATTAGCGTTGCATTACTGCCACTGCTTTCCAAAAAATTAAAAGCAGGAGATCCTAAAGATGCAGCAGAAACACAAGAAAAAGCTGTTATTTACGGTTTAATAATGTCATTACCTGCAGCTGTCATTTTTATTTGTCTGGCAGATTCGCTAGTTGAATTATTATTTGAACACGGAAAATTCACTGCTGCCGATACAACCAGAACTGCTTTAGCTCTCAAAGCGTATGCCGTTGGATTACCCTGTTATGTTATGGTAAAAGCTCTAATGCCAAACTTTTTTGCCAGAGGAGACACTGTTACCCCTGTTAGATATAGTGCCGTAGTTTTTGCTACAAATTTAATAATGAATTTGATTTTAATGAAACCTTTTGGACACGTTGGTATTGCTACAGCTACATCCATTGCCGCATTCGTTTCACTTTATCAATACATTCATGGTTTAAAAAAACGAGGCTATTGGCAAATTTCAACAAACTTAAAAATACAAATATACAATATATTCTTATGCACAATCATCACCGGTGTTGTTTTAGCCGCAGTCCAAGCCGGACTTGAAATCTGTTGGCCGGAAAAACATCTCAGTTATCTTATTCTAAAATTATCCGTTATCGGTACAATTGGACTTGCAACTTTTTTAATTGCCGCTAAACTAAGAAATGTCATAGATATAACTGCTATGATAAAAAGTTTTCTTGAGCGGAGAAAGAAAGTATGAAAGAACACTTTGAAAGCAAGCTGAAAATAACTTCAAAACGCTGGCTTGGTCGTTGTGTTTATTCTTGCATTTATATTAAAAACAAAATACAAAAATATATGCATTCCGCGCAAAAGCGCATCTCTCCTCCAAAAAATAGACCTAATTTGGTTACTGTAACTGCCAAGCGCTGGAAAATTATCTCAGCAGTTTTAATAATATTATTAGGTATCTATTACGGAATAGGTGGCGCAATTAGTTCTCGTTTTAACAACAAACTAGATGTCCCTCCAAAAACAAATTTAACAATTGGACAGCATACTCTTGCAGCTTTGACTTATGTTTTAAAAGCACAAGTAAATGATACTGCCTGGACCCCTGCTTTACCGATTATATTCCCGGCATCTGTTTTAGATAATTTACCAAATTTCCAGTTAGGGGTCAAAGACAGTGCCAACTATTTTATTAAGCATATAGCTCGAAATGGCCAAAATGAAAAACTTAAAGAAGCTGCAAATTTATTGGATTATCCGGCAAACATCTG
>JAGCRL010000268.1 GCA_017964705.1 Alphaproteobacteria bacterium | reverse complement strand
GCATCAAAACATTGCCATTTTACCGCAAGAAACAATACTCTTTCATCGCAGCTTAAAAGAAAATATAGGCTACGGACTTAATGTCTCTGATAAAAAAATCCGCGAAGCCGCAAAAATTGCCTGTGCCGATGAGTTTATTAAAGCAACTCCTGACGGGTATGATTCTCAGGTTGGTGACAAAGGTTGCAAACTCTCCGGTGGTGAACGTCTACGCATCGCCATTGCCCGTGCCGTTTTACGCAACAGCCCTATTTTAATTTTAGATGAAGCTACCTCATCCCTTGATAGTCAGTCTGAAAGTATTGTAGCCCAAGCAATCAACAATCTTTTAGGTAACCAAACTGTTATCGCCATCGCCCATCGTTTATCCACCTTAAAGAAAATGGATAGAATAATTTATTTGGAACAAGGCAAGGTTGCAGAAGTTGGAACTTTTACTGAGCTCGCTAAAAAGAAAAATGGTAAATTTGCCAAACTATGGAAATTGCAACAGATAGAAAAAAGGACTAGCCATGAAGTTATTTAAACACATTCCCCCCATGCGCAAAATACCATCTCATCCTTTTTTATTCATCTGGGAAGCTCTATACGGTGCACGCAAATGGGCATTAGCCGGTGTAATTCTAGCTTTTGGTTTACAGTTGATGAAAGTTTTTATTCCGGTATATTTTTCAAAGATGATTGAATATTTTGCCAAAATAACCCCCAAAGAATTTTCTTGGGCTCAAATGATGTGGTTTTTGACGCTCATTTTTGCTTCATACATCGGTCAATCATTGTTTCGCATGGTTCGCGAATTAATAGAAGAAAATTATGTTTGTAATTTTATGGAAGCCAAAATAAAATTGTTTGGCGTAGATTACTTAGCCAAACATTCTGAAAACTATTTCTCCGCGCAAAAATCAGGCCAACTTTCGCAAAAAGTCATTCGCTGTGCAGATGCTGCTATTAATACACATGGAATTATTTCGCTATTATATAGCAATATTTTTCTGATATTGACCAACTTTTTTTACATTGCTCGTGTCAGTGTCTGGTTTTTATTAATTGTTATTATTTTTGGCACCATCACGGCTTATATTTCTTATAAAGTAAGTTTCAAAATGCGTGCCTTACACGAAAAATCAGATAATATGTGGGATAACTTTCAAGGCATTGTTGCGGATAGCATCAGTAATTCCTTAAACATCAAAGCTTCCGGCAATGAAGATTTTGAAATATCCTTTGTCCGAAAGTTTTTTAACGAAGTCAAAAATTCCCGATTAATTGCTCTCGATAAATTTCAAAACATCACTCGTTTACAACAAACCCTGGTCTGCATATTTAATGTTAGCATGGGATTGTTGCTTGTTAAATTGTGGTATCAAACCAAAATCAGCATCGGTGATGTTACTTTGGTTTTATTATTAATGAATACAATTATAGACAATTTTACCGATATTTTAAGATATATTCCTGCCATCAATTCAGGGGTCGGTTTTCTACAAGCAACAATGTCTCCGTTCGTTATTAAACACGAAATTATTGATGCTCCGAATGCCAAAAAATTAAAAATCACTGATGGTGCCATAGAATTTAAAAACGTTCAATTCAGTTATGATCGCAAAAAAGTATTTAATAAACTTTCTCTAAAAATTAAACCCAAAGAAAAAATCGGTATTGTCGGTGTTTCCGGCAGTGGTAAAAGTACTTTGATAAATTTATTGCAACGAGCCTATGATATAGAGAAAGGTGAGATTTTAATCGACGGGCAAAATATTGCCACAGTCAAACAAGATAGTTTACATGATGCTATTTCTATTATCCCGCAAGACACCTCTCTTTTTCATCGCACCATCAGCCAAAATATTGCCTATGGCAATTTACATGCCAAACAAAGCAGCATAGAAAATGCCGCAAAAAAAGCCTATGCCGATGAGTTTATT
>JAGCRL010000267.1 GCA_017964705.1 Alphaproteobacteria bacterium | reverse complement strand
TCTCAAATGAAATTTTACAAATTCAAAACAACGGAGGTTATCTTAGATGAAAAAATATAACGGATATGAGTTAAACTACAGCATCTCCACCATGAAAAGAATGATGACCAAAGAAACGGCAGATATAAAAATGCTTTCCCCTGATGATGAAGCCTATAAGAGGCTGAGCGAAGAAAATAAAAAAGTCTTAAAGCATTTGGTCGCAGCTGCTCGTATTTTAAACAATGTTGCGCTAAAACAAGATAACCCTCATAATTTAGCACAAAAAGAAGCCTTAGAAAAAGCCGCTAAAAAAGGTGACGAAGAGGCCTTCTGGGCGCTTAAAATCTTTAATTCACTAAACGGTGTTGCCGGTTTAAATGGTGTAAATCGCAGGCAAATAACTATTTTTAAAGGATTAAAAACACCCATTGGTAAAAACTTTTATCCAGAAGATTTGAGCATTAAAGAATTCCACCGCATTTTACTTAATATGTTTGCTAATAATGAAATTGAAGAGATTAAAAAGATTCTTTCTGCACGAACAATGGTTATTCGCCATGGTAAAAAGCTAAAAGCAATTGATTATACTCAATATTTTAAGCCTGAATTTGATGCCATGGCCAATGAGCTTGAAGTCGCCGCCCATTATTGCACTGATTCGTTATTCAAAGAATTTCTTGAATGGCAAGCACAAGCCCTCATTCAAAACAATTTAGATATGGATATGCTGGCAGATAAACATTGGGCAATGATGCAGGATACCCCGTTAGAATTTACCATCAGTCGTGAAAATTATGATGATGAATTAACCCCAACAGTATTAGAAAACAAAGAGTTAGCCAAGCTCATTGAAAAACACAACATTGAAGTTATTGCCAAAGACATGCTTGGTGCTCGTGTCGGTATTGTTAATAAAAAAGGAACAGAATTATTGCTTAAATTTAAAGACACCATGCCCAAATTAAGCAGCTTAATGCCTTTTGCCGATAAGTATGAACAATCTATCAGTCAAAACAAAGAAGCCAAACAAACCATGGTTGATGTTGATTTAATTTGCTTAACCGGAGATTACGCCCAATGCCGCGGCGGTATAGTCACAGCACAAAACTTACCCAACAATGATAAAATTGCTGTTAAAACCGGTGGTGGCAGACGAAATGTTTACCATCGTCAAGTCCGCCAATGCCATGATGAAAAATTAACTCAAAAAATGTTAAAAGCCTTTTTGCATCCGGATTTTCACAAATATTTTAACAGAGAGACCGACCATATTTTTGTTATCGGCCATGAAAACGGCCATTCTTTAGGGCCATCCAGTGAATACCAGAACTCCCCCGGTATTTGCAAATCAATTATTGAAGAAAACAAAGCCGATACGGTTTCCCTTTCTTTTATGCCGGAATATGTTAAACGCGGTATTATCACTGAACAGCAATTAAAAGAAATTTATACCACTTGGGCTTTTCGCTTACTTTTACGAGCCAAGCCGATATTCCCAACAGAAACATACAGAATTATCGGTTTAATAGAATTTAATACCATGCTCCGCCACAAAGCAATTTTCTTTGATAAAGATAAATTAATGCATCTTGATTTTAAAAAATTTGCTCCGGCGGCTTATGAAATGCTCACCAAAGTTATAGATATCCAATTAAGCAGATCACCTGAGAAAGCCCGTAAATATATTGAAGAAAACACTGCTTGGACAGATTTAAACGAATATATTGCCGCCACACAGAAAAAATTAGGCTTGAAGAAATATAAAAATATTATAAGCTATTTCTAGAAACTTTATAGGAGACGTATATGCTTGGAAAATTTTTCTATGGTCAACTTTCTTTGCGTGAAGCTTTTTGGAAATTTAGTGTATTAGGACTAATTGTACTGGGATTTATCTCTCGATTATTAATGATACAGCTAAAGCAATCTCTTAATTATGAAGGAAACTTTATAAATGTTGCCATGAGAAGCCTTTCCTTCTTTAGAACAGAGGTTTCTACAATGGTTTATTTTGCTTTTTACTGCGCTTCATTTCTTGCCTTAGTAGCTT
>JAGCRL010000266.1 GCA_017964705.1 Alphaproteobacteria bacterium | reverse complement strand
AAATGTGCGCTTTTTGCGACAGATTATTCTTTGCCTACGGTTCAAAAATGGCAGGAAAACTCGGTGCCGCTGTGGTTTCATGTCGCCGCGGTGGTGCAACTGCAACTTTTGACCGTTTAAACAAATATTTTGGAATTACCAATATGCAAGTGGTCGGTTCACAATATTGGAATATGGTGCACGGTTTTACCCCTGATGATGTACGCAAAGACAAGGAAGGTTTGCAAACAATGCGCACTTTGGGTGAAAATATGGCATGGCTTTTGAAGTGCATTGAACTCGGTCGGAAAAACGGTATTGAAAAACCGCAATACGAACCGATTATATTTACACATTTTATTCAATGAGGAAAGTAATATGAAGAAGATTTTATTTCCTATTTTAATGAGTTTAGCACTTTTAACAGGAGGAAACAGTATGGCAAGTGAAGCAAATTGGGACAAGGTTTTCCAGAAATCTGAAAAGGTTGATGTGAAAAAAGTAAGTTTCAAGAACCGTTTTGGAATTGAGTTGGTCGGTGATTTGTATGAGCCTAAAAACAAACCGGAAGGCAAAATGGCTGCGATTGCGGTTTCCGGACCATTCGGAGCAGTTAAGGAACAATCTTCCGGTCTCTATGCTCAAACAATGGCAGAAAGAGGCTTTGTAACATTAGCATTTGACCCGTCATTTACCGGTGAATCCGGTGGCGAAGTCCGCAATGTGGCAAGCCCTGATATTAACACCGATGATTTTTCTGCCGCAGTTGATTATTTAACAACTTTACCTGAAGTTGATGAAAACAAAATCGGTATTATCGGCATTTGTGGTTTCGGTGGTTTTGGCTTGAATGCTGCAGCACAAGATACACGTATCAAAGCAACTGTTACATCGACAATGTATGATATGACCCGTGTAACATCTAAAGGCTATAATGATTCTATGTCAGCAGATGATTTGTATAAAATGCGTGAGGATTTAAACAATCAACGGACACAAGATTACAAAAACGGAACTTATGCTGAAGCAGCAGGTCTTCCAGATAAATTAACAGGAAATGAACCGCAATTTATTCAAGACTACTTTAGTTACTACAAAACAGAACTCGGTTTTCACCCACGTTCTATCAATTCTAACGGACATTGGAACACAACATCGGCATTGTCTTTGATTACACAACCGATTTTGGCGTATGCCGATACAATCAAATCTCCGGTGCTGATGATACACGGTGAAAAAGCACACAGCCGCTATTTCTCGGAAGGTGCTTTCAAAAAATTGACCGGTGATAACAAAGAATTGATGATTATCCCGAATGCTAATCACGTTGATTTGTATTACAAGATGGATGTTATTCCGTTTGATAAAATGGAACAATTCTTTAAGGAAAACTTGAAGTAATGCACTATATAAAGCAAATACTTTGGTTGTTGGTGTCGGGAATTATTTTCTCGGCATCAACGGCCATTGCTTCGGAGATTAAAACAATGCAAATGAAAGTCGGAGATAAGGAATATTCGGTTGTTTTGAATGATAACCACACAACGAAAGCCTTACAGGAAATTTTGCCGATGACGATTAAAATGACGGAATTTAACGGCAATGAAAAGTATTACCATTTCCGTGAAACACTGCCAAGCAAACCAGAGCATATCGGACAAATTAAAACGGGGGATATTATGCTTTTTGGTGATGATTGTTTGGTTGTGTTCTATAAAGATTTTAAGACAACATATTCATACACACGCATCGGACATATAGAAAATGCGGCAGATTTGGAACAAATGCTCGGTCGTGGCAGTGTAACCGTAACTTTTGAATAGAAAGGAAATTAAAATGAAGAATGTATTGATAGTTTCATCAAGTTTAAGAGGCGGAAGTAATTCCGAGATTTTGGCTTTTGAGGCTGAAAAAGGGGCCATAGATGCCGGAAACAATGTTGAATTCTTATCTCTTAAAGGTAAAGATATAAAATTCTGTATTGGTTGTTTGGCTTGTCAAAAAACAGGTAAATGCGTGCAAAAAGATGATATGGCTGAAATGATTGCCAAGGTGCAAAATGCCGATGTATTGATATTTGCTACACCGATTTATTACTATGAAATGAGCGGACAACTCAAAACCTTTTTAGACCGTTGCAATCCGTTGTATGGACAAGATAATAAATTCAAAGATGTGTATTTGATAACATCTTCGTATGATGATGCGAAAAACGCTTCTGATATAGCGGCAAACGGTTTGGGCGGTTGGATTGCTTGTTTTGAACAATCACGTTTGGCAGGAGTTCTTGCCGGTGGCGGTTTAAATGAGCCGAAAGACGCAACAGCAAACGAGGATTTATTACAAAAAGCCTATGAATTAGGAAAAAATGTGTAATATAGGAGATAATCTCATGAAAAAACTACTTGTAGCACTTTTATTATCAACAATACTTTTAACAGGAGGAAATGCTATGGCGAAAGTTGTGCAAACGGCCGGACATGACAGATTGGGTGAATTTGCACCGGATTTTGCTCATTATAATGATGATGTGCTTTTTGGGGAAAATTGGAATAATCAGGATATATCGGTTAAAACTCGGAGTATTATAACGGTTGTTGCATTAATGTCGCAGGGAATAACCGATTCATCATTGAAGCACCACCTGCAAAATGCCAAGAATAACGGTGTCAGCAAAGAAGAAATTGCCGCTGTTATTACTCATACGGCTTTCTATGCCGGATGGCCGAAAGCGTGGGCGACCTTTAATATTGCCAAAGAAGTATGGAATGATGATACGCCGGCATTATCAGAAAAGGACAAATATGCACAAACCATTATGTTCCCGATGGGTGAGCCAAATACAGCATATGCTAAATATTTTATCGGCCAAAGTTATCTTGCCCCAGTTTCAAAAGAACAAGTTAAGATATTCAATGTGACCTTTGAGCCGAAATGTCGCAATAATTGGCATATTCATAAAGCCCAAAAAGGTGGTGGTCAAATGTTAATCGCCGTGGGTGGTAGAGGATATTATCAAGAAGAAGGGAAATCCCCGATAGAGATGAAACCAGGCGATGTTGTGAATATCCCTGCAAATGTAAAACATTGGCATGGTGCCGCACCGGATAGTTGGTTTT
>JAGCRL010000265.1 GCA_017964705.1 Alphaproteobacteria bacterium | reverse complement strand
CAAAATTATGCTTTAGCAAATACTGATTATCAAAGAAAATTCATGAATGAAAAGATTAAGCACTCATATCAAGTATGGGGGGCAGGGAATGTGCTATTAAAACATGAGGAATGTTTTAGAGATTTTGATGAGGAGGAAAGAAAGTATTATCAGGCGGTTGTTTTATTGCATGATGTGGCTCGATTTAGGGAGCCCCTGGAAAAAGAAAAAGGAAATTTTATCGATCATGGGGTTGTGGGCACACAGATGTTGGTTCAGCGAAAGTTTTTTAAGGATGATGCAGATGGCTTGGCTATTAAACATCATGGGCATTTGATTGAAAAACTATATGAAGATTCTTTATACCAACAATTAAGTGAAAATAAAAAGAAACAAGTACGAGAATTGGCATTTTTGGTACGTGATGCAGATAAAATGGCTAATTTTTATCTGCTTGTTTCTGATTTTGAGATAATGAGAAATATCTTTTTCGTGCCGGGTCGTTTTGAAAATCCTTTTTGCAAAGAACCTTCAAATAAGGTTTTAAATGATTTTATGGCGCATAAATCAATTAATAGGGCAGATATGAATAGTTTGATTGATTTTACTTTAATGCTTTTGGCTTGGGTGTTTGATTTGAATTATAATCATTCGTTTGTTTTAGTAAAGCGTTGGAAGATTATTGAACGACTTCTGCCGTTTGTGTCTTCTTTTTTTAAAGATGGGGAAGATAAGTTTTATCAAACAGAATTAGATAAATTTATAAATGCACGCTTAAAAAAAAGCTCCATTTAGGAGCTCTTTTTTTAGGAAATTTTTTCTACTTGAGTGAATTCCAACTCAACCGGGGTGTATCGCCCAAAAATAGAAACGGAAACTTTTAATCTTGATTTTTCATTATCTACTTCATCAACAATACCAACAAAAGAGGCAAACGGTCCTTCGTTAACGCGGACTTGTTCTCCAACTTCATAGTAAATCTGTGTGGTAGGTCTTTCAATACCTTGTTCTATTTGTTCCATAATACGTTTAACTTCTTTTTCGCTAATAGCCTGTGGTTTGTTACGACTCCCTAAAAATCCGCTAACACGAGGAGTGTCTTTAACAACATGCCAGGTATCATCACTCATTTCCATCTTAACAAGAATGTATCCCGGGAAAAATTTATGTTCTGCATTAACCTTTGTTCCTTTGCGTACTTCAACAACTTGTTCGGTTGGAACCAGCACTTCAAGAATACGGTCATCCATTTTTTTCAAAACAGCTTGTTCACGGATTGATTCCGCAACTTTTTTCTCTGAACCGGAATAAACGTTAACAACATACCAACGAGCAGTCATGAGAAACTCCTAATATCTAAAGATTGCGCGAATAATGGCAGCAAATATAGAATCTACAACAAAGAAAAATGCAGCAGCAATTGCAACAATTATAATTACCATTATTGTTGCACGCATTACTTCTTTAGTTTTTGGCCAAGTAACCTTTTTTACTTCTTGTTTAACTTGTCTTAAAAACTGTATCGGATTTGTTTTTACCATAGCTGTACCATTTCAAAAATATTAACAGACACTAGCAATTAATATCTAATTGCCATTAAATATTATGAGATATATAAATGATTTTATTCTCAGATGTCAAGAATTTATTTATGGTTTTGCTTAAATTTTAAGATATTTGCTCTAATTAGCAGCAGATATTGCTACAAATTATTTAGGCATATTTTTATTTAAGCTTAGAATTCGCCGCGAATACCAATGGTTACGTCAACACCTTTTCTACCACCGGTTCTGGCGGTTGCTTGAACAAATCCATACATTGAGTCATTCCATGTTTTTTGAATACCAACACTATATTCCATATATGGTTTTATGCTCATTTCAGGTAATTGTACATGGTTTGCTTTAAACGAGCTCTTGTTTCCGATATTATGAACATAGCCAACAGAAGCATAAGGCTGATAACCGTTTAGATTTGCAATAAATTTCAATGACGGATGTAATTGAAGTGTTTGCAGACTGTCAGAAGATATCTTCACATCAGCTTTATTTCTGTATTCCGGTGTATGGATATAGCTGTAAGCTACCTGCATAGAAGGTTGAATAATATATTTACCATTCTGGTATTCAATGTTGTAACCTGTTTTAGAGGCTACACCGGACATGTAAGAGTTGAAATATTCATCTCCATACATTGTTTCAGCTTTGTTTCGATTAATACCAAGAGTTGCCGTTAATGCGGTGAAGAAGTTGTGGTTGTAGAAGCTTTGTGTCAAACCTGCAACACCTCCACCTTGGCGAATTTTAGTACCATGATATTTTTGATAAGTTCCGTTGTAACCGGCATAAAGCGTTGTAACTGTTGACCAATTATCCGATAAATCTTTCATACTGCTATCGATACCGGCAATGATTCCATGTGTTTGGGTATCAACTTTTGGTCCATTATCTAAATTGATATCTTCTCTGCCACCATATGGTTGTGCCCAAATGGCTTCATGTCTGAATCTGCCAATTTTAGTATTATTAGAGATTTGATTATCTGTGGATCTGATAATTTGCTTTGAAAGTTCTGATCTGTTCATATAGAAATCAGCGTGTTCAAATGAGTAATCTAATGTTTTGGTCATAGCTGTGAATGAACCGGCAAGGCTTGCAACAGAACTTACCAATATAGCAGGGTTAAAGGTCAGAGTATTTCTGAATACAAAGTAACCCATGTCTTCTCTGTTATCATAGTAAACATTATATTGATAAATCGGAGCTAATGCAGTGGTAATCTGAGTATTCTTAGATAAAATATTAGGCCCAATATAATCTGTAGAATCTTTGATTAGAGGTGTTGCAAACGGAATAGCTATTTCAGGTTCTGTGGAGTCTGATACCAGATTAATATGGTTAACATGGATAAAGCCATTTTCAGAAACAGTAGCGTTATCTGCTAATCTATCCATGGTCAAGGCTCTTAAGTCTGCATCTACATTAACAGTAATGGCTCCTTTAATATCCATCACTTGAGCAGTTTGAGTTTGTGCTTTGTCATTAATGAGGTTAATTGTTCCGGAATAGGAATAGAGTTCACTGTTGGCAAAATGGTTGTCATCAGATAAATTCAAAGTAATGTCAGATAAATTAATGATGGCATTATCTATTTGATTTGTCAGATTAATCTCACTGTTGTCATCTCCGGTTAAATCAACTGTATAACCAGTTTCACCGTTGATTTTATCATTAATGGTTAAGGAGCTATCGTTGATTACATTTAAGGTTAAGGTTGTATCGCCTTTCATGTAAATTGCTTCATCATCAGTTGCAGTACTATTTCCTTCGATTAACATGTCATAATCATCAGCTGTTATGGTGATATCATTAGAGGAGTAAATCGCTCCGCCATGTTCACCGGTTGCAGTATTATTGATTAAGTCGACATTAGTTAAAGTTATGTCTGCATCTGTTGTTTGAGCATTGATAACGGATCCTTGTTCAGCTTGGGCATTTTCAATACTTGTGTTTTCTATAGAAAGTTCGGTCGAATCATCTGTTACTTCAAAACCGGAATGGCTATTCATATCAATTGTAGATGTCTCATTACCGTCTTTTTGTCCCACTATGCTTAAGTTAGAAGATGTTTCACCTAAATCATCTGAAGCAGTATAAGTATTATCTGCAGCATCAAATGTGAAGGTCTTATCTTCATGCTCATCAGAATTATTAACTAACTTTAGGGTATCGCCCATTGGGTCGGTTGGAACTTTATCTTCGGTTATTTGCTCTTTGACGTTAATTCCGATACTGTCATTTTCGGTTTTTGTCGTGGCCAAGCCTAAAGTGCCATAGGTTAGAGTATCTTGAGTATAATTCCAGTAGGTATGATCCCAAGAAGTGTCAGCTTCTATGTCATCTTTCAGATAGGCTGTAGTTGTACCAATGATGAAATCTCCTTGCATCTGCTCGGCAGCATCATCACTTAAGGCTAATTGCAAATCTCCCGAAGATATATCTAAAATTTGAATTTTATAATCTACTCCGATTTTATCCGGATCGATATCTCCGCCAAGAATATTGAATTTATCTAACAGAACAATACCATTACCTTCTGTTACATGAATCATATCAGTTTTTAACTCATTGAAGTTTAGATCAAGGGTGTAAGTTACTTTATCACTAGAATTCAGAGTGTTAATGACATAATCTTCTGCGGTGTTATTATTCATAATAATGTTACCGTCGGTTGCGGTTAAGGAATCGGTATCATCTGCAAAGGTGTCAGTATTGAATACGAGAGAACCGCCGGTTAATTCAGCATTGGCGTTAGAAACAGT
>JAGCRL010000264.1 GCA_017964705.1 Alphaproteobacteria bacterium | reverse complement strand
TCATTTTTTGCTCTCCTTTTGTTGATATGCATCAAAAATTCTTTTATCTGCCAAAACGAAAAATTCCGGATTCTTTTCGATCCCGATAAATTGCCGGCCTAATTTCATAGCGGCTACTCCGGTTGTGCCACTTCCCATAAACGGGTCCAAGATCAGATCATTTTCTTTCGTGGAAGCAAGAATAATACGTTCCAGCAACTCTACCGGTTTTTGGGTCGGGTGCTTCCCAAATTGTTTTTCACTTGGTGTCGGAGTTCCAATTGCCCAAACGCTTCTCATTTGTGCATGTGGCTTTTTGATAAAATCTTTCGGAAAATCCCCGTCTTTCATTGCATCATAATTAAAACAATGCCGAGATTTTTTATCTTTTCTGGCCCAAATCAACGTTTCATGACTGGCCGTAAAATAACGGCAAGACATATGCGGGCTAGCATTAGGCTTAAACCAAGAAATATCATTTAAAATATGATAACCTAGTAATTGCATAGCAAAACCGCATTGAAAAATGCTGTGATAGGTTCCGGATACCCATAAAGTTCCATTTGGTTTCAAAACACGTTTACAGGCTGACAACCACTTCTTGTGAAATTTAAAATCTTCTTTGAAACCTTTGCTTTCATCCCAATCACCTTTATTAACGGAAACAACACGTCCGTTTTGACAACTAATACCACCGTTAGAAAGCATATAAGGTGGGTCAGCAAAAATCATATCAAAAGTATTTTCAGGAAAATCTTTTAATTTCTTAATACAATCTGCGCAATATAAATTATAAATCTCTTTCATTCTCAATAGTTCGTAATTAAAAGTTCCCTTACACCATCGCGACCATTCGGATCAGCATTAATCATTCTTTTTGCCCAAATTCTGTGAATCTTATAATCACGATATAAACTATCAAAGAACATATCTTTAGGATTGTAATTAGTCGGGTCAGAATTGCTGAGCATTTGCAATGCCCCCATCTCATTAGCCTTAGCGAAGACATCCTTCAAACGTCTTTGCTCATCATCGTCAAAATCGCCAACTGCATAAGAGTTAAACGAACTGGCGTTAATCGGCCGATATGGCGGATCATAATAAATAAAAGTATCCGAAGTTACATAGCTCAACGCAGAAGCAAAATCCGTCTGCAAAATCGTTGCACATTGTAAAGCTTTTGAGACTTCCCTTAGATTGTTTTCATCCAAGATTCGCGGATTCTTATATTTTCCAACCGGAACATTAAACAGCCCTTTTGAATTAACCCTAAACAAGCCATTGAAACAAGTCCGATTTAAGCAGACGGTCAAAGCCGCGCGCCCGATAAAACCAGTTGTATATTTATTTGCATCCACATTTTTATCAAAATGATTATACTCATCACGAATAGAATAGTAGAATGCCGTTTTATCAGGTGCATCATTATAAGCTTGCTGTAAAACAGACAACTCAGATATCAAATCTTCAACGTTATTTTTAATCACATTATAGAGTATAACCAGTTCAGGATTGACATCAAACAGATAAGCATCCTCAAAATTATAGTTATTTGCTAGTTCAAAAAAAACCGCACCACCGCCGACAAACGGCTCAATATAACGCTTTATCGCACCGAATTTTAATTTAGTAGGTAGATGCTCTGTGATTTGTGGCAAAAGCATGCCTTTGCCACCGGCCCATTTCAAAACAGGCTTTGCATGAAACTCTACATAATCTTCATTCAAAATTAATGCATTATTCATTTTATATCCTAGGTTAGAAAAGAGTATAGGCTGAATTAAAAATTATAGCAATAAAAATTTTACTTATTTAAGATTTTATTAGCTTCCTCGCTGAATTCTTCAAATTCTTCCTCTTTTTTCTCTCTTTGATCTAACGGAATTCGTTGCAAAACGCGATTTTGACATACAAGACCACGTTCTTTTAATTTTAAATATCTTAACAAATCCGGCATGATAATTTTAACGAGTTTTTCGGCTTGAGTCATGTTGTTCTCCTTTCTGTATAGACACTTACTACAATAACGCTTGGAAAAATATAAAAGTCAAGTTTTATTAGCATATGATTGTGATATCCTATTGTTTTTGAAAGAAAAACAAGAGCGTTTCGCGACTCAAGGTTGCCCCACCACACATTGAGTCAAGAAACAGAAGCATAAATATTTATGAGTATTCAATAAAATCAATAAGATAGATACCACGTGGCGCGTGAAAAGTGTCCACATGGTCTCATATAATCTTATGCAAAAATTGTACTTTTAAACGGAAAATTTAGTGTTAACAGAGATGAATATGTCTCTGGGAGAAAATGATTTTGGTTTTGTGTTTGAACAAGGTGACACTTTATCCATAACAAAAATAACCAATTTATTGAAAAAGGCAGGAGGAAAACCTAAGGTATGTTCGTT
>JAGCRL010000263.1 GCA_017964705.1 Alphaproteobacteria bacterium | reverse complement strand
ACCATTCGGCATAGGCATTTAATATTTCTCTTCTTGTAATAAACAGGTTAGATGGGTAAAAACCTTCATCGCTGTTTATATTTTCAATAGCAAAATCATACATTTGCGGGTATTTTTGGTTAAGGATAGCTAAAGCCCTATCTAAATCAGCAATATTATGTTCTTGTTTATATTGCTCGTAAGTTTTGACCTTAATCGGTTCGGCAAGTAAAATATCATGAGTGGCAAACCAAGGCAAAATAAACTTTTTTTCCAATTCTAAGTCATGTAAAAATTGTTTGGGAAAGCCTTCTAAGTGTTTAATACCCAAATGCAAAAAGCGCATAGATGGGAATTTTACCATCGGGTAATGAGGATGGTCATTTATGCTTAGAACGCGGCGATATTGAAACATCCCGACAAAGGGAGAAGTTGTATTTTTCCAAATCCAATAAAGGGCGGTTGTTTCGGCAAAAGAGCGGTTTAGTTCAGAGATGTTTTCTCCGGTATCATCACCAATCATGTTTTGATTAAGCCAGGTTATTTGCTCCGGTGTAAATGTGCCTTGTCGTGAGGGTGTATTGGCAATTTTACGACCGGCTTGTATCGGTTCAAAAATTTCTGTTTTTATTAATGGGGCCGGTTTGTAATAAACGACAAAGATTTTCAGATAATCTGTTTTGTAAACAAATAAAATATAAAGGGCTGCAAAAAAAATAAAAGCGGCAAATGATACCAAAAAAAATAAGGAATATTTGCTGTTTTTCATACTTTTACCTAACAATTAAAATAATACATGGCGGCAATTCTAACAAGAGCCGATATATTCTAAGCGATGATATTCGGGTTGATTAGTGTTTCGATTTTTTGAATTTTATTTTTTACGGTTGTTTTTTGGCGGTTTAATTGTTGCGCCTGATAAAAATCGATCATCACTTTATTTTTTACCAGATTTTTAATATCTGATTTGACTCTTCTTTCCTCAAGTTTCAATTCACAAAGCTGTACTTGAAGTTTGTTGAAAGAATTGTTATTGTTTGCCATAGTTGTTTTGCTCCTCAAATGTTTGTAATCGTTTTATGCGATTCTCCTTTTCTGGGCATAGTATACTCTATTTTTGGTAAAAAAGCAAGCAAATTTGAGCTAAACTTTAAAAAAATAGTGAAAAAAATGAAAATCTCTTGGCTTTATTTAAATTATCCGTTATCAATGCAAAATAAATGATAGATAAGAACATATTATAAGGAAACAAGTATGACAGATATTAAGAAAATTGGCATTTTAACCAGTGGTGGAGATTGTGCTGGTTTGAATGCCGTTATTGCATCAGTGGTGCGTTCGGCGGCAAAGTATGGTTGGGAAGTTTATGGTATTCATAATGGGACAGACGGTTTAACCGAATCGCCGCTTTCTTATGAAATTTTGACTGAACGTAATTTTGCAGATACTCCATGGCCTCGGTTAGCCGGTTCATATCTTGGTTCTCTTAATAAAGGTGTTAAAATGGAATCGCAATTAGCAGTTTCTGAGCGTTTTGGTAAGGGAGTTGCAGAGTTAGGTCTTGATGCGGTTGTCGTTGTTGGTGGTGACGGTAGTATGAATATTGTCAGCAATTATTGTCATAATGCCGGTGTTAAAATGGTCGGCATTCCAAAAACGATTGATAATGATACACCGCTCACACAATATTCAGTTGGATTTAATTCTGCCTGTCAAGTGTGTGTGGAAGCAATTGATGCACTTTGGAAAACGGCTCGTTCACACCAACGTGCACTTATCTTAGAAGTAATGGGGCGTGATACAGGGCATTTGGCAATGCATTCTGCGGTGGCAGGGTTTGCCGACGTTTGTCTGGTTCCGGAAATCCCATATAGTATTGATGGTATTGTTGCCAAATTAAAGAGTATAAAAGAAAGCGGGCGCAATCATGCTGTGATTGTTGTTTCTGAAGGTGTGCATACCGAAACAGGTGAAATGGTTTCTAATACCAAAAATCTTATTGGTGAAAAGATTAATGGTGGCATAGGTGAGTATTTGAGTGCAGCTCTTAATGCTAAATATTCAGAATTTCAGACTCGTGTTACCAAGCTTGGGCATGTGCAGCGTGCCGGTGATCCTACGGCATTTGATCGTGCTTTGGCAACAGCTTTCGGGGCAAGAGCAGTTGAGCTTCTTAAAGCCGGAAAGACTGATGTGATGGTTGCGATAGAAGGTGATCAAATTGTTACATATCCATTAGATGACGTTGTTGCTTGCGGAACAACAGGGCTTTCTCCGGATAGTGTTTATGTTAAAGCAGCTGCGGAAATCGGAATGTATATCGGTGAAATAAAAGAATAAATTAAATTTTTATAATAAAAAAGCGTCTCCTTTTTGAGGAGGCGCTTTTTTTGTTGGGTCGTCGTTACTTTGAGTAGTAGATCATATCGATTTCTGACCACCGTCCGCCAAGAGTTAGTTTGGCCTTCATCTTTTCTGAGATTTCATAGGTGCTCAGAATTGTTGGAAAAGCCCAACCTTGCATGACGAAATGATCGATAGCTTCCTGACAGAGGCGTCTTCCGGCCTTATGAAAGATCTCGAAATGCTTCTTGTCCATTTTCTTCTGGACATTGGGGCAGATTTCAACATCTGTCCTTGCGCACAGAAGCGTCCACAAGGAAGTACTGTCAGACATGAGAATGTGCATCTGCTCCATCTCGTTAGCCAGAGTCTCCACTTTTTGGATTAATGGAGTGTTTCCGGTTGCGTAGATTTTTTCTACGATTTCCGGCTTCATCCGATCCCTTTCGAGAATGGAGAGGAGCATCTCTGTGGCATATGGTTTTTCCGTTGCCTGGAGGATTAACCTCTCAAGAAAGACTTCAGGAAGTGTTTGTCTGTAGTTCTTGAGAATCGTATAGTCCTTCTCATCTCCACAGAGAAGAGCTGCAATTACATGAGACGGAGCATCTGCGATGTTTGCTCGCAAGATATCCCGGATAATTGCGGAGTTTCCTTCCTCATGCAAATGGTGAAAAAATCCTCCCAGATCATCCTTGCTTGGACGATGTCGACCGTCTTGGAAAACCTTCAAGAGAGCTCTATCTTTGGCGATATCTTCAATCCAATTGGGATTAAGAATTCCTCTCTTGGCAAGGATAGCTTCTCTCAAAACAAGTGTCTCATCATCATACCAGAGGATCTCGAGCACCTCTTTCTTGAGCCCGTTGATGATTGCTGCTTTATTATCCAGCTCTTTGTAAATGGCCTTGAACCATTTAAGTTGGTTAGGGGTATTCAAAGACATCCAGGTATCGTCTGCGTAGTAAAAGAACCATTTCTTATACCTTTTCATTGGTAAGTGGATGTAGAATATTGCGCCCGGGATGCTCACGCCACAAAAGACAAGTGACGTGAAGATTGTTTTTGCCGTTGTTTCGAAAACATTTTCATAGGAATAGAACCTGCGGTTTGATGTTTCGAAAAAAAGCTTTTTGGCGAGCCATTGAGGCCTAGCAAAAAGATCCATGGTTGCCCAGAGGGGACTGGTCACGATGGTTGCCAAGCCACCGATGATTCCGATGATCGCTCCGAAAAATGCCTGGATGATATTTATAATCCAGGAGACCGTTTTTCCGCAAAAGTTGGTAATTGCGGCAATAAATTTTTTCTTTTCCATTTTTTTAGATTTAATGGATTTTTCCCTAGTTCCGTCAGGATAAATTTGTTAACTATATTGTCTTGGGAACGCAAAACAATACCTACTTTAAGAATTTCTCTTTACAAGCTTTATCTTGATCTTTTTTTGGGCAGAACTCAAAAAACACGACCATTTAATAATTTACCTGATAATAAGACATACTCTTTTAGTAAGCGAATACAATATATCATATTTTTGTCTATTCGTCAATCGGGTAATAATTATTTTTTTTATAAAAAAAAAACTCCCTTAAAAAAGGGAGTTTTTATTGTTTATTTGGTGAGTT
>JAGCRL010000262.1 GCA_017964705.1 Alphaproteobacteria bacterium | reverse complement strand
TAAACAATAATTATGGCATTGTTGATGGGGTTATTTGTTGTTTAAGTAAAGATAAACAAAAATACGGTAAACCAAATGATATCTTAATTGATGACAGACCAAATAATATTGAGAAATGGATTAAAATGGGCGGTATTGGTATTTTGCATACCAGTGCTAAAGAAACAATACGAAAATTAGAAGAATTGGAGGGTAAATAATGAGCAATACAATTAAAGAGCAAATACTGCAAAAAACCGATGGGTTACTAAATTATTTGGATAACTTAAAAACAAATGAGAGTGTGCGTTTTAGTGATGAAGAAGTTAAAGCAATATTGGAAAAAGAAGAAAAAAATGCAAAGACAAACTATGATAATGCTATTATTAAATTTATGGAAACCAATAATCAAAGCAGGCCGGCTAAAGTGAAGCGCCTGGCAGTTTATTGGGGATATCCGGGAGCAGGAAAATCTGTTATGACGCAAAAATTAATTGATAGATTTGCTCATGATGAAGATTGTCTGCCGTTTAATATTATCGATAAAGATAATCATCGCGACTTGTTCCCGCATTTGTTTGAATATTTGAAAGGTGGACATATTGATGAATGCGAAAGATTTGCCGGAGTTACGATTGATTATGTTCGCACGATTTTAGACCTTTCTTTGGCGGCAGGTAAAAGATCTGTCCTTTCTATCGGTTCTATGGGGGCCGGCGGTGATTTTAATAACAATGCACTTAAAGCTATTCATTATGGTTACAAACCTTGTGCTATTTATATGGCTGTACCACAGGAAATTGCCTATTTGAGCAATATCTATCGCAGTGCAACACTATATGACCAAATTATTTTTCATAATAAACAACTTTATCCGCGACTTGTTTCTCGTGAATATTTCGGACGCGTTGTACAAATGTTGCCGTCTATGATTGATAAAATTAACACTTTTCAAAAACAACATCCTCAAAATGTTGATTTGATGGTGCTTAATCGGCGTAATGAACTTTTATATGATTCCAGACTTCCTCATCTTGATAATGTGCAAGAAGTTATCTTTAAAGAAGAACACCGCTTATTAAGACCGGATGAAGTGATTACCATTAATATGCAACTTCATAAAATTGAACAAAATATGCGATATCGCTATGATAATGATATTTATGCGCCGTGTAAAAGCGAAGTTGATGCCGCTAAAATGGCGGTATCAGACATAGATAAATTGGTACGTGAGAACTATCATGGCGAGACATTATTTAATGAGGCAAATAATAACCAAGCGATTATGATGAAAAGAGCTTCCGGATTTGAAAGATAAAATATTATTTATCTAAACAAGGTTCTTGGCACTTTTTTATTTGATCCAAAACCTTAGAAATGGCTTGCTTTAAGCCTGCAATATAACCTAATTCATCATCGGCATCTTTTTTCCATTTCATGGAAGTTAGAGGTGTTTTTATCGGCGATATAAAACGATAAAGCGAGGCAAGCGAAGTTTTGCCATGATAACGTCCAACAATATCTGAAAGCGGATGAGTGTGATAAACAATGATGGGGAAACATTCTTTTTCTTGTAATTTTTTAATCATTTTTTCAATGGATTTTTCAAAACGATTGCCTGTATCTGCCGCATAGAAAAAGCCTTTCATAATCTTTTTATGAGATTGCCAATAAGCACGCGTTATCTCTAGCATATTCACCATATCTCCGCTTTCAGGATGATATGCGGCAGGAGAACGTTTTTGACTTAACTTATGGGCAGATAAATGAATTATAAATTCTATCTCAATATTACCTTTGTCTGCGGCAGAAAATATTGATGCCAAAAAAGATATGTCACCCATATCACCAAAACAAAATTGAATGTCATATTTTTTATATTGTTCTGCTGAAATTGGCAGTGCAGTAGTGATTTTTATTTTTTTATTTTTTAAAACTTCGGGAAAAAACGAATCGGTTACTTCCCCTAATGCTAGAACCTTGTATCCGGAGGAAACCAAATGAGACAACAAATGTTGACCGATTGTTCCTGCTGCGCCGGTTACTAAACATACTTTTTGTTTTTTCATACCAATCCCCTTAGAAAAAAGGCTCTATATTCTGTTATTATACCTATATCACGCTATTTAGCAAGTATAATTTTTTGTTTGCCACAATATAGCTTTAAATGTTTTTTAATTTATTTAAAGTTACAAGATTTTGTATTTGGAAGGATTACAAAATGAAAAATATAATATTTACCTGTTTGGTAGTGTTTTCTCTTTCGGCTTGTCAGGTAGGACAACTGACTACGCTTTATAATGATACAACTTCTATTGAAGAAAATGATTTACGCGTTGATGCTTATCATCGCCCTATTACCGGTATTTACCAAAAACATAGTAAGAAAATGCAACTAGAAGAAGAAGCTCATTATGTAAACGGAAAGCTAGATGGAATCTATAAGGCTTTTAATAAAAAAGGGCACTTAATATTAATGGCCAGATATCATAAAGGCGTGCCTGACGGAAAAACTATCAGTTATTATAATAACGGACAGGAAAATGATGTTTTGAATTATGCTGACGGTAAATTGGAAGGTGGCCAAATCGGTTATTATAAAAACGGAGATTTGCGCCAAAAAGGCAGTTATAAACATGGGCTTAAACATGGGGTGTTTGAAGAATATTATCCTAACGGTTCCGTTAAAAGTTCGATGACTTATCGCAAAAATAAGCTGCATGGAACGGCCAGGATGTTTACTGTTGATAATCATTTAATCAACTATACGGAATATGTGAACGGAAAACGTGAAGGACCGGCTAATTCTTATTTCAAAAACAATAAACCTAAAACTCTTGCTTTTCGCCATAATGACAAACTTCACGGACAGTTCAAAGAATTTAATGAAAAAGGTGATTTGATTGGTTTATCAACATATAAAAATGGTGAAGAAATTAAACGTATGAAATTTTAATTTTATTGTTGCATTATTATTTTTTTAATTTATTTTATGCTTGTGATAGTTGTTTTTAGTGTAATACAATGACTAATAAAGACGAAAAAATTGATGTTTCTTTTGTAATGACGGTTTATAATAAAGAATATTATTTACCGGCCGTTTTGGAAGCACTTCTTAATCAAACCGGACTTAAAAATCCGGAATTTATTTTTGTTGACGATGTTTCTAAAGATCGTTCCGTAGAGATTATTCGTGAGAAAACTAAAAACATTAAAAACGTTAAGATTATTACCAAAAAGAAAAATCAGGGAATTTCCATTACAATTAATCAAGGGATTGAACTTGCTCAAGGTGAATGGGTGAGAATGCTTGATTCTGATGATGTTTTGCCACTTGATTCTACCGAGAAGATGATCAAGTTAGCGACAAAACATCAGGCTGACATTGTTTACGGTTATTTTAAGAAGACCGGACTCGAACCGATGGAACTATGCCATAGAAAAATGCCAGACGAGTTTGATGTTGATTATAATAAAGATGCATTGCGAACAGTTTTGAAGGGACGTTACACGCGTATGGGACAACTTATCCGTCGAGAAATTTTACAAAATGCCGGCGGTGCTGATACGCGTGTGTTTATTCAAGATGAAAGTATTCCTTTAAGAGCGGCAAGACTGGCTGATGGTATTATTAAAATCCATGCTGAAGTGGTTTTGGTGCCGAAAGAAACAAATAATTTGAGCAAAAATAATGTACAACTTGATCATGATCGTTTTTTGGCTCATTATTATTTGTTACGTGATTTTTATGACAGCTTGGATAAAGATGTTGCAGCTACGGTTTATCTTAAAGCACTTTCAGCTAATTGGAAATATGTTAAAAAGAATTTGAAAGCCCCCTATTTTACATATGATTTTATACGTTATATTTTAGCTAAGTTATTTAAAACTCAGCCTAATTTTAAACTGCTGGAAAAAATGGCTAATCGCTTTTTAGCCTTAGATAATGTGTTGCGTCCAAAACCTTGATGTTATATTGATGAAAACGGATAATCTTGCGGTTTGAAACTGCCATCTAATAGTGATAATAAATAGGCGGCAATTTTTGTTTCGGAAAATAATTCGTGATATTTTAGCCACCCCTTTTGTGCTGTTTCCATTCTTTTTTGCGGATACTTGATAAATAAATTTATCTTATCGATCATTTCTTCTTTTGTGCTGTAAAAACCGGCTTCGTCTTCTGATATAAGTTTATTAAATCCTGTGCGACGATCTATAAGAGCTAAACAACCGTTTCCCATGGCATGCGCCATGCGATCTGATGAATATAAATAATCGTTTGTACGCGATAGGTTTAGAACCATTGCTGATTGAGCTAATTTCTCTAAATATTCAACACCATCCACCGAAGGAGCATTTATGCGGGGAAAATGTAACTTTGCTTGAGGACAATTCTGTTCTAAAAGTGTGGCAACATCAGCAGGCGCAACAAGCTCTCCACAAAGATCTCTTAGAACTTGCGGTGATGAAGCAAAAAAGACATCATACATAGGATTTTCGTTTTCAAACACCTTGGCTGTTTCTATCGATTTATCAACCGGATTAGGTATAAAACCAATTTTATGCTTTTGAGGATTAAATACGTTAAATAAATTTTTATCCCCTGTGGTTATGAGGGTATAATCTACAACATCTAATTTTGATATTATGTTTTTAATGTTATGTCGTCCACTTTCCACCTCGGGATTTATGGGATCTACATTCCATTGAACAATTTGAACATGCGGAAGAGCGGCTCTGATTTCTGCAATTGTTTGAGCGCTAATAACATCTGCGTGCCCAAATAAAATGATATCAGGTTTTAAATTTAAGCAAAATCTTTTGAAATTTTCGTTATTTTTTTTGTTACTTAAAAAAATCTTTTTACCCATTATGCCATACAGACGAGACATATCGCGATCACTATAGCACATTACTTGATGACCTAACCTTATTAAGCCGTTGTTTAACTTGTATCCCATAGAGGCCATATAACACCCTTTCAAACGAACAGTGTTAAAATTAGCACAATGAACTATTCTTAGCGGTTTCATCAATATATCTCCTATGCTTTTTTACTATATTAAAAGTTTATCGGTTTCTTGCAACCTTATTTTCCGGCTATTAACACCATTTTCTATTAATTAACAAAAATGTGGATAGCTTGATATACTTATTGTCTTGAGCTTCTTTTTTGATATATTCGGCTTAACCGAGGTTAGTATGCAGACAAAGAAATTTTTACAAAATATTGCTTTTTCTTCTGAGCTATATTTTATTAAAGCTGTAGATTTGAAAAAACTTTCTGTAGAGAAAGTTGATTTTCATCTTCCTTATGATGATTACACCGTCGTTTTGTTTTTATCATCAGATGGTGTTGTTTCGGTTATACGTGGTGAAAATATTTTAAATCATACTCCGGAT
>JAGCRL010000261.1 GCA_017964705.1 Alphaproteobacteria bacterium | reverse complement strand
GGCTTCATAAAGGTGTAACAGCGCGTCGCAGAAGAAATCAAGGACGTTTAAGAAGACTATTGCAGTTAAGAATGGAAAGAAAAGAGCAAATAAAGAAAATAGGTTCGGTTGATTTGGAAATTCAAGAAGCTGCCGTGCGTTCAAAATTAGTTCTAGAGGCGAAGCATATAACTAAAAGTTTTGGTTCAAGAGAAATTATTAAAAATTTTTCTTTACGTATGTTAAAAGGAAATCGCATAGGTATTGTTGGTCCTAACGGATCAGGAAAAACAACATTGCTAAAATTATTAACACAACATCTTGCACCGGATAGTGGCTTTGTTCGCTTAGGTAAAAATCTGGAAATGGTTTATTTTGATCAAAATCGAGAAATGCTTGATCCGACAAAAACATTATGGCGCACTTTATGCGGTGAAGGTGATCATATATGGGTGCGCGGCCATTTTCGTCATGTTATAGCCTATCTGAAAGATTTTTTATTTACGCCGGAACAAGCCCAAAGTCCTGTTTCTTGCCTATCTGGTGGTGAGAAAAATAGATTGATGTTAGCTTTATCATTAGCAAAAGAATCAAATTTTTTGGTACTAGATGAGCCCACCAATGACTTGGACATGGATACATTGGATTTATTGCAAGAAGTTTTGGATGAATACACCGGAACAATAATTTTAGTAAGTCATGATCGCGATTTCTTAAACAAAGTTACCACATCTATGCTATATATGAAGGGCGATGGAACAATTATAGAGCATGTAGGAACCTATGAGGAACTATACGAGAAATATATCAATAAAATACCTAAAGAAGAAAAAAATAACATAAAAAAAGAGAGTACAGATAAAAAACAAGATCCATCAACAGCCAAAAAGCAACGCTTAAGCTACAAAGATCAACGGTTGTATGAGATATTACCTCAAGAGATAGAAGCACTGGAAATTAAAGCAAAAGAAATAGAGCAAACTTTATCAGAGCCGAGTTTGTATGCAACAGATCAACAAAAATTTTACGATTTAAGTGATGCATTGCAAAAGATAAAACAAGAAATAAACGATAAAGAGAGCAAGTGGTTGGAAATAGAAATGCAAAAGAGCAATCTATAAAATCAATATCAAAATACTTGGTAAAAACTCAGATATAAATAAAAAGCACCTAATAGAAATACAGCCGCAAAAATGCCGGCAAAGACATCATCTAACATAACCCCATAAGCATTAAGAACTTTAGAGTCAAAATATTTTACCGGTCCCATTTTTTTTATATCAAAAAAGCGAAAAAGTCCGAAACCGAGTAGATAAATCCACCAACCTTGTGGGGTCAATAAATATTCTGGAGCCACCAGTGCAACGCCGGTAAAGCTTAATAATTGTCCGACTGTTTCATCAATCACAACTTTTGAAGGATCGGTAATGCCTGTCTGCTTAATAACCATATCTGTTGCAGGTACACCTAACAAGAAAATGATAACAGCGGCTATCAATAACGCAATAAAACCACCATAATACATCAATACAAAAACAAGCGGTAATGTACCAAGAGATCCCATTGTTCCGGGAGCATACTTAGATAATCCCAAACCCAAATAAGTCGCAAATACATTAGCCATTTTACTTTTCATTATCATTACTCCTTCAAAAACATAATAAAATTTAAACAAAATAGCAAAATATTTACAATCAGAAAAGAATTTATCCACGATTAATTAATAAATTAATGTTAAAAAACAAAAGAGGTTTGTATGAAAAGAAAAACATTTTTTTACATGGTTGCAATATTATTACTGGCTATAATTCTAGTTAGTATATATTTTGTTATAAGTGTGCGGAATACATTTCCAGAAAATAAACAACCAATACAGTATCAATCTTCAAAAATCAAAATACAGCCAAACAAATGCCTGTTAACGCCGGGTGAGGTTAATATAGTTCTGATTACCGATTCGCGATACGTTCCGCCGACAGTTGTTTCTATGTCATCTGCAATTAAAAACAAATGTGCAAACAGTACTTATAATTTTTACATTATAACCGAAAACATAACCCCTCAAGATGAGCAAATGTTATTACGCCTCAAAAAAATAGCTTCGGACACGGTTAATATTAAGCTCATTCCACAAAAAGAGCCGGATTTGCCTTATGAAAATATGCAGCGTTTTTTACAATACAAAGTAGGAATGCATAAAATTTATCTGCCGGAGATTCTCAAAGATATTGATAAGATAATATACATGGATGGAGATACATTAGTTTTAAAAGATTTGAGGCACTTGTTTGAAATGGATGTATCTGATGTATATGCTGCAGTGGCCAAAGACGGCATTTACTACCGCTTTCCTAAAGAAATGGCCGAGATGGGGCTAGATAAACGTGGTTTTTATTTTAATAGCGGAGTAATGCTGTATAATTTAGCTATGCAACGGCAAGATAATATAACAGAAAAGCTTGTGGAATACATCAAAACTCATGAAGATTTTTTTGGTGATCAAGATGTGTTAAATATGGTATTTGGCAATAAACTAAAACTAATGTCATATCGTTACAATTGTATCAGCACTTTTTTTGAAGAAGACAGTTTAGATTTTCTAAGCGAATATTTTGGTGAGCCGCTACCTGAAAAAACTTTTAACATTTATGAAAATGCAACAATATTACATTATGCTGGCGATAAACCATGGCAAGAAAATTATAAGCCGTTGTATTTAAAAGAACTCTGGTTTAGCTACTATAATGAAATAAAGGCTTATTAAAATGATAAATAAAAAAGGATTACTAAGTAGCATTATCATAATTTTCATCACAGGTATATTAGCTTTTTTTGCATTTTCAAAAGAGGTTATTCATTTAGCATATTTAACAGATTCAAAATATGTTCCATACACAATGGTTTCAATGTATTCGGCTATAAAAAATAAGAAAGAAAACTCAATTTATCAAATTCACGTTATTGGCCAATCGCTTAACGAAAAAGACAAACAAAATCTCTTAAAATTATCAGCAAAAAATACCACTATAACTATACACGAAGCCCCAAAGTTAAACCTAGATATAACACATTTAGGCCGCTTTGCAGGGTTTGATGTATCACTACAAAAGCTGTTTATTGCAGATAACCTAAAAAGTCTGGATAAGGTTTTATATTTGGAT
>JAGCRL010000260.1 GCA_017964705.1 Alphaproteobacteria bacterium | reverse complement strand
TTATAAAAATAAAAAATATTTCTTTTTTAGGTGGGACATTTAAATATTTAGCAATCAGCAGGCTTAGCAAACTTAAGAAGAGCGTAGTTAATAGATAATTTAAGACGGGAAGTATTTGGCCGGAAGCAAAAAATACTGTTGGAAAATGTTGGCTATATCTGGCTTCAAATAAGCCATCTTTTAAAAGAATACCATTTTTAAGAAAATTCCAATCATGATTGCCCCACCAAAAATGAAAAATCATAAATGACCAAATAAGAATGCATAATCCCCATTCCCATAAAAAGGCTTTTTTGTAAAAATCAGCAAATTTTATTTGTTTTGCAGTCATTGTTGCTCCATTATTTGTATCATAAGCATAAAAAAGTAATTGAGCAGGATAAATATTTCTTTTTACACATAAAAAAGAGCCAGTATTTTTATACTGACTCTCTTAAATTAAGTGGTTGATTATTGTTTGTTAACTAAAACAATTTCAACACGGCGATTTTGTTCGCGACCGGCAGCTGTTGCATTGGAAGCTATCGGATTTGAAGAACCATAGCCGTTTGCAATTAAGCGATTTGCGTCTACACCTTGTGTTCTTAAGTAATTAGAGATTGCATTGGCACGCATAATAGATAATGCATTATTGGTAGCGGCAGAACCTGTGCTATCGGTGTAACCATTAACTTGTACCAAAGTTTTGTTATATTCTTTAATTACTTTCGCAATAGAATTTAATACCGGTTCAAAACCAGGTTTGATGGCAGCTTCATTGCTATCAAAAGTGATGTTGCCAGGCATAATCAAGTAAATTTGTCCGTCGGCTTCTTGTACTTGAACACCGGTATTTAATAATTCTTGGCGTAATTTTTTGGCTTGTAAATCCATGTATGCACCTGTTCCGGCGCCAACAGCAGCACCGGCAGCAGCACCGATTAAAGCAGCTTTTGTTTTATGTTTACCACCGGCTAATGCGCCAATACCGGCACCGGCAGCAGCACCAATACCTGTTCCCCATGCTGTTTTAGCAACTTGGCTTTCGCCTGTATAAGGGTTTGTGGCGCATGCAGAAAGCATTGAAACGGCCACTAAACTGCAAATAATAGATTTTCTCATAGTGTTCCCCTTCGGTTAAAAATTATATCATTTAGAGCGTATATGCAGATTACTTAATATAGATTTAACGTCTGCGCCATTTTCTGGTGATATAATAAATTATAAGTAAAAGGTAGACCGTACCTAATCCCCAGATTAAAGCATCCTTAAGTTCATGCCCATTGATTGCTTTGGTTATTTGACTAACATTTAATGCACTTCCTGTTACAATAATATTATCGCTTGGTGCTTCATGTAGCAGATTGACAACATATTGATAGTCAGGGTTTAGAAAATCAAAGTTTAATACTAAATCTTGTTTGTAAGGGATAATATCTGCCGTTATTGATGCGGTGGTTTCATCAGTATCAAGATTATAATGTTGCATTTTGGCTTCTGTAGGTATTTGAATGCGTATAGGGTCATGGCCGATACGAGAAACATCTGAACCGGAAAGAGCTTGTTCACCCTGATTATAAAGATAAACTTTGGTTAGATATAGGTCTTGGTATTTTTTGCCCATAATATCAACAGTGTAATTATTAGAATTAGAAGATGAAATAAGCTTGGTGGTAGTAGTATCATAACGAAGAATCGGGCGACTGATATAAAATTGGTAATATCCTAGAGCCATTGCGGAAACAGCTAAAATAAAAGCGCCTTCCGGACTAGTCCAAAAATTCCAAATACTTTTGATAACATCTTTGATGCGGCGACGTTCTTTGGCTTGTTTAATTTCTTTTTTTATAAGCATATATTTCTCCTTTGCGGAATGATATATGTATCTTAAAGAAAAGTTTAAAGAAGAAGGTTTTTGAATTTTATTTAAAATAAAAAAGGAGGGCTGCACCCCTCCTTTTTTAGCTTTGAGCTTCAACGTTGTTACGGGAACGTTTTCTGACCAATGGGTCTAAGATTTTCTTTCTTAAACGGAGAGATTTTGGCGTTACTTCCAAAAGTTCGTCTTGCTGAATGTAAGAAAGTGCTTGCTCCAAAGAAAGCTTGCGCGGTGGAATTAAGTCTATTGCTTCATCTTTGCCGGCAGCACGAATGTTGGTTAATTGCTTGGATTTGGTCGGGTTAACCTCTAAATCATTTGATTTGGTATGTTCACCGATAATCATACCAACATAAACAGGGCTGTTATGCTCAATAAACATCGGACCGCGATCTTGCAACTTCCATAAAGAATAAGCAATAGCAACACCGTCTTCGCTGGAAATCAATACGCCGTTGCGGTGACTATCTATCTCACCTTTATAAGGTTCATAAGCATAGAATATGCGGTTCATGACGCCAGTGCCACGAGTATCAGTTAAAAATTCGGAGTGATAACCGATTAAACCGCGAGACGGAGCATGGAAAATTAAACGAGTCTTATTACCGACTTGTGAGGGAATCATTTCCAGAAGTTCGGCTTTACGTTGACTTAATTTTTCAACAACTGTGCCGGAAAACTCTTCATCTACATCAACAACAACTTCTTCTATCGGTTCTAATAAGTTGCCGTTTTCATCTTTGTGAAAGAGAACACGCGGACGTGAAATTGATAATTCGAATCCCTCGCGTCGCATGGTTTCTATTAAGACTCCTAATTGTAATTCACCACGGCCGGCAACTTCAAACGCATCTGTGGTATCGGTGCGTGAAATCTTTAAGGCAATATTACATTCGGCTTCTTTTTGCAATCTGTCCCAGATCATTCTGGAGGTTACTTTATCACCTTCTCGACCGGCTAACGGAGAATCGTTTACACAGAATGTCATGGCTAATGTTGGAGGGTCTATAGGTTGTGCCGCGATAAAGTTTTCAACTTCAGGAGCGCAAATTGTATCAGCCACTGTTCCTTTAACAATACCAGCTATGGCTACGATATCTCCGGCATGTGCCTCATTTAGGGCGACTCTTTCTAAGCCTTTATAAGCCATGATTTTGGTAATACGAGTCCGCTCTACTTCTCCGTCTTTATTGATAACTTTTACAGAGTCATTAACTTTTAGTGTACCGCTATGAATCTTTCCGGTTAAAATACGTCCGACGAATTTATCAGCTTCCAGTGTTGTTGCAAGCATTGTAAATGGTTTGTTTAAGTCGCATTCCGGTTCAGGAACATATGAGAGAATAAGTTCAAACAAGGGAGATAAATCTTTCTTTTCATCTGTTAGTTCTTTAACAGCCCAGCCATTACGACCAGAGGCATATAATACCGGAAAATCAAGTTGTTCGTCATTAGCATCCAGGCTAACAAAAAGGTCAAAGATTTCATTTAATACCTCATCCGGTCTGGCATCTGCTTTATCGGCTTTATTAATTACAACAATCGGTTTTAACCCAATTTTTAGGGCTTTGCCTAAAACAAATTTGGTTTGAGGCATAGGACCTTCAGACGAATCGACTAACAATACAACACCATCTACCATTGAAAGAATACGTTCTACTTCACCGCCAAAATCTGCGTGTCCGGGAGTATCTACTATATTCATATTAGTACCGTTCCAAGAAACAGAAGTACATTTAGAAAGAATGGTGATACCTCTTTCACGTTCCAAATCATTGCTATCCATTACGCATTCGGCAACTTTTTGGTTTTCTCTGAATGTTCCGCTTTGACGTAATAATCCATCTACTAAAGTTGTTTTGCCGTGGTCTACGTGGGCAATAATGGCGATATTTCTAATGCTCATTGTTTGTTTTGTCCTTAAAAAAAGCCTCTAAACAGCGTTAAAGGCATTATTTGATATCAAAAGTTACCTTCTTATAACAAAAAAAATTTAAATAGCAAGTATTTATAATGAGATTTTTGGGAAATAAAATCATAATTTTATAGGGTTAAGAGAAAAGGGATTTTTTGTTTTGAAGTATTTTTTTAAAAGTTGTGAATAAACGGATTTTAAATTTTATGAACTGTTTATTGACCCGAATATAAAAAAAAATCATTTTAATTTTAGTATGATATCATTTTTTTTAAAAAAAAGGAGACAGAAATCTTGCTATTAAAAGATAATTTTTTTATGTTAATCTCAGTTGCTTGAAAAAGTAATTTTTACTATATCTTGTGTCGTTAATGTTTTTTTAACACAATATATAGTATTGTGAGGTTCAAAGC
>JAGCRL010000259.1 GCA_017964705.1 Alphaproteobacteria bacterium | reverse complement strand
GATAGCCTGCTAAAGCACTGTAACTTGAACCGCCAGAAACATTAATACCTGCAAGACTAGCCATAGCTCCTAAACCACTTGCAGAAAGGGCAGAAGAAAGTCCGCCGGATGAAGACTCAGAATTGTTTATCAACATTTGAGCACGCGGAGTGTATTTATTTGGCATGAAAGATTTTTCACGAGGAAGAACAAGTGAAATAATAGAAATTGCAACAGCAGCAAAAGCAGCTAAAACTGTCGTAATAATTATGAGCCATTTTCTTTTCCAGATAACAGCAAATAAATCTATAAGAGAAATTTCTTCATCAGCATTTTTTGTAACTAAACTTTCATTTTCCATATGTTATATATTTTAACAGAATAAAGGTATTTATTCAATTCTAGATAAATCAAAGTTACCAGAATTGATAAATACCTTTAGGCTTTCTTTCCATTCTGGAATTTTAAATCCTGTTGCTTTTTGAATTTTATCTTTGCATAAAACACTGTAAGCAGGTCTTTTCGCAGGTGTCGGATAATCTTCAGTTTTACATGGAAAAACTTTGCAGGCTGTATGCCATAATTTGCCGATTAAAATCCATCCGGATACGGGAGCTGATTTGTTTTCCATAAAAGTTCCGATGTGGCGCGAACATCTTGTTATCGGTGCCAAAGCCTATGAAATGACCGGCCTCGGATATTTGGGCGCTGATATTGTGCTTGACCGTGAAAAGGGCCCAATGATGCTTGAATTAAATGCGCGCCCCGGATTGGCTGTGCAGATTGCCAATGGCAACGGTCTTGTTCATGCGTTCAAAGAAATTGATAAACATTATCCTAAAAACCTTGCTCCGGAAGAAAGAGTCGATTTCATCTTGAACTTGAAAAAATAAATTCCTAAATAAGTTATCATAATGAAATAAGGAGATTGATATGTCTGAATTGTTAGGAAAAACAAATACCAAAAATATTAGTAAACCAAGCACTAAAAATTTGGGAAAGATTGAAACAAAAAAGCTTGAAATGAGCGAAACCAGAGCAAAAAAAATTAAGCATTCATACAATGTTAAAAATGCCGAAAATGCCCTGCTTTTGAAAACAAAAAACGGCGATGTCGTTATTGAAATGTTTGAAGATGTCGCCCCGAACCACGTTGCCAGAATAAAAGAACTTGTGCGTCAGGGATTTTATAACGGCTTAAAATTTCACCGTGTTATTGAGGGATTTATGGCTCAAGCCGGTTGTCCGCGCGGCGACGGAACCGGTGGCAGCGGCAAAAAATTGAAAGCCGAGTTCAATAAAATGCGCCACCAAAGAGGAATTGTTTCAATGGCAAGAGCAATGTCTCCGGATTCGGCCGACAGTCAGTTTTTTATCTGTTATGCCGATTGTCCGTGGCTTGATGGTCAATATACGATTTGGGGTGAAGTCACTTCAGGCATGGAACACATTGATGCCTTGAAAAAAGGGACAGGCCAGAGCGGAATTGTTGATAATCCGGACGAAATCATCAGTATTGATGTTATTGCCGATTTATAGTTTGTTGTTTTCTTAAAACTATTTCTTGGCTCTGCCTTTCGGCGCAGCTTTTTTCGGAGTCTTTTTTGCTGTTTTCTTTGCCGGCTCGGCTTTAGAAGCGGCTTTGACGTTTGGT
>JAGCRL010000258.1 GCA_017964705.1 Alphaproteobacteria bacterium | reverse complement strand
CATTTCTGTGTAAAAAAAATTGTTGTTAATCCTGAAGCGATTTTATCTTTACAACTGCATCACTTTCGTGCGGAGCATTGGACAATTGTTGAGGGTGAGGCAATGATTATACTTGGAGAAGATACTCTTTATTGCAAGCCTGACGAATCTGTTTATATTCCTGTCAACACAAAACATCGTATTAGAAACAATTTAAAGGATAAGCCCTTAGTAGTTATCGAGATACAAACTGGTGAGACTCTTGATGAAGACGATATTGTGCGCTTTGAAGATAATTATGGGCGTGTAAAATAATTCTTTAATTGTTGAAAACATTTTGATTCATTTTTACAGATTTCCGAAAGTTAATTATTAGTTAAAATCAGATTTGATGTACAAAAGGGAATCTGATAGATGTATTGTGATATGCAATATGATGAATGTGTAAACGGTGATGTTACCGTTTCTGCTTATTTGCAATTATCAGATGAAACTGCGAGTGATGGCGGTTTTTGTTGGGATTATATTTTGCGCTTTGAAAATACTTCCGATACAGAAATAACTCTTTTGAGTAAGGAACTTTCCGTTTTGGATGATAAAGGACATGTTACATCTGTTAATTACCAAGGGTTTAAAGGGCAATTACCAATGCTTATTCCAGGTGAAGATTTTGACGATGATGGTTATGTTACATCCAAATCCAGTGCTCTTCTAAAAGGCAAGTTTATTATAAAGGTCGGTGACAGAATCCAAAATTTGGAGTTACCTGTATTTAACCTTATTGCAAATGACAACCGACGAGTTTTAAATTAGTAGTCTTTTTATATAAAAAAAAGCACCTTTTTAAGGTGCTTTTTGCTTAGTTGTTATATTCTTTGATACTGTAATTATTTTTGACATACATATTTAAGTATTCATTGATATTTTGCTCAATTTTTGCATTATATTCGTCAAACAGCTTTTTAACCATCTCGTTCCAATATTTTTCTTTGTCTGCTATATTGGTATCTGCTGGCATGCGCAATTCTCTCCATGCGTCAATGGTCGTTTCTGCTGCAGAAAGGTTAGCTTTATCCGTGATTTTTAAAATTACAGATAAAGTTGCTCTATATTTTAACCTATCTTTTTGCATAAAATCTTCTGATTTTTCTATTTCTTCAGTAACAGATGCATCTTTGATTATATATTCTGCAACACGATTTGTTCCGAATCCGTCTGCTTTTAACCGATCTTCCGCCCATATTTTAGCTGTTTTCTCAATTGATACCGGAAATAAATGTTCTACATTCGGACGCGTAAAAGATGGCACAAATTCAGAACTTATTTCAACTTTTTCTACATTCAGTTCAATCGGAGCTCTGGTTTGAAAACGCGGCTCATTATATTTTAGCGGAACAGCATCCACGTCTGTTGTTGAAGAACAAGCCCACAAA
The DNA here is from genome assembly GCA_017964705.1 of Alphaproteobacteria bacterium. Taxonomy (GTDB): domain Bacteria; phylum Pseudomonadota; class Alphaproteobacteria; order RF32; family CAG-239; genus CAG-267. Next base: position 3,126 of record JAGCRL010000258.1, on the reverse strand, counting down.
AGCAAGCTCATAAAAACCGTCATGATATTTCTTAAATTTTTCATTAGATTATTCCTTCCTCTAGTCCATTAAAATTAACAGATACTCTTTGATATTCAGCTTAAGAAAAAATGCTTAAAACTTGTTTAATATCAGTTTAGTTTTTGAAGTATTTCGGCTATACTAAATTGGTAAATTTCAGAACAAAAGCCGCATTTTGCCGTTATTTTCCCATTATCATCTAACATTTCAGATAATTCATCTTCAGAAAATCCTTGTAATGTTTTTAATAATTTTTCTTTATTGCAACTACATTTAAATTCATAATGATTTTCTTTGGTAATAACCAGGTTATTTGCATGATATAAACGATACAGTATGTCTGTTAAACTTAAATTGTCATCAAATAGTTCTTCTTGTTTTAGAGAGTTCATTAAAATTTCTGCTTCATTTTTTAGTTCCGGAATTTCATCCAGATTAATATTTTTACCGCCAATGTCCGGAATCCTTTGTAGTAATATACCTCCAGCCAGCCATTCACCTTCATTATCTTCCGGAACATTAATAAAAATTTTTAACATTGTTTCTATTTGCTCTGATTGCTTAAAATAGCGTAGTGCACATTCTATCAGGGTTTTACCTTGCAAATCAACAATTCCCTGATGATAATTATTTTTACCATCGTCTATTGTAAATGCCAATGTGCCATTACCTAAAAGATGAGGTGTAGGTTCTATTTCTCCTTCATTCTTGCGTAGTGCAAAAGCTTTTTTCAAATGTTCTGCATCATAATTTGCACAGGCACGCAACTTTCCATCTGAAGTTACATCTACAACAAGTGTTGAAACAGGTCCGTTTCCTTGTAATTGTAATGTAAATAATCCTTCAAATTTGAGCGCATTAGCTAATAATACTGCTAGTGCCGTTGTTTCTGCTAAGGCCGATGATACATTTTTGACATATCCGTGTTTATGAATAATTGTTTTTAAGATATCCTTTAATCGAACAATACGCCCGACAAACAAGCCATTATCTATTAAAAAAGATGTACATGTATCAAAGTTTTTATTGGTCAATTTTTTATTCCTTTATATAATTAATGTATAGTTTTGGTGAAGTTAATATATTTAAAGGTAAATTTCAAGTGTTTACAGAAAAAGCAAAAAAAAGTGCCCCAAAGGTGCCGACAAAGTCTAGACTTCGCAATATTGCGCTCTACTATTTGGAGCGTTTTGAAAGTTCAGAAGAAAATCTACGTATTATTTTAAGACGGCGAATTGATAAATATGTTTTTTTTAACAAAGAATATAATCCGATGCAAGCCTATCAATGGGTGGAAGATGTTATTGCAGAATGTTTATCGCAAAACTTTATTAATGATAAACGTTTTGCAGATTTTAAGATTAATAACTATCTTCAAGCCGGAAAATCCCGTCGATATATTGAACAAAAGCTTAAACAAAAGGGAATCGATGAAAAAATTATTGAACAATATTTTGCACAAATTAATTATTCCGAATTTGATAGTGCCTTAAGTTTTGCACGTAAGAAGAAAATAGGACGTTTTAGAGAAAATGATGAAGACAGGCTAGAAAATCGGCAAAAAGATCTAGCAGCCTTGGTTCGGGCCGGATTTGATTATGATGTTGCAAAAGAAATTTTAGAACCGGAATCTTAGCCTACATCAGCCATTTTAAGAGTTTAATTATACCCATTTTGGCAACACTGTTATGTGCAGAAACGTTTTTTCTATTTAAAATTTCTGTTTTGTTTTGGTGATAAAACTCATAGGCACGCAATAACATTTCTTCATTTTTTAGTGTTGGGGAAAAGCCTAACTTTTCTTTTATTTTTGTGGTATCAAAAACAAAATTTGAAGCTATCATTTTATATTGATATGGCCCCAGAGGGGATATGCCCAGCCAAAAGCAAATTTTCATTGCCCAAATCATTGGTAATCGTGGAAAATGCACTAGTTTTGATTTTGAGCCGGATTTCTTTATAACGTATTCGTAAACTTCGTTAAATGTTTTTACATCATCTGAGCCAATATTAAATATATCTGTGTAATCTGTAGCTAAAGCTAGTTCAAAAGCTTTTACCAAATCTTTGGCATAAATAAATTGATAATAATTACGTCCATCCCCAACCATCGGAAGCTTTCTGTTTTCATCAATAAATTCAAACAAAATACCTAATAAACCAAGCCTTCCTTCGTCCATAATTGTCGGAGAACGAAAAATAATGCTATTTATTTTTTCTTTATAAGAGAAAAGAATTTTTTCACCTTCTAATTTGGATTTACCGTATATTTCAACAGGATTTGGAATTTCCGTTTCTTTTACCGGTTTATCAAAGTTTTGCGCCCATAAACAGTTACTTGAGATAAATATAATTTTTTTGACATTGTATTTAACCGCAAATTTACAAACATTTTCCGTACCATCAACATTGGCATGCCATAGTTTTTTCAAATCTTTTTTTACATGGGCTAACAGTGCTGCGCAGTGAAATATTGCATCAAATTGATATTTTGAAAAAATATCTTCCATCAAATTATTGTCATTAATATCTCCTTGATATGCGATAAAATTAGGATACTTAAAGTCGTCTGGCTCTAAATCAACACTTATGCATGTGGCACCTTTTTTAAGAAAATGTTGTTTTAATATTGTTCCAAAGAATCCGGCCCCACCCGTTATTAAATAGCATGCCATTGTTTTCTCCTTTGTTGTCTAGTTTATAAGCTATAAGTAAATTATATATTAAAAAAGCGCCAACCTTTTGCAGGGAGGCGCTTGATGTTTACTTTTTCGTTCTTTGTTTTTTTCTCATCCGGGCATCTCTTTGCGCTTTACCGCAATTGCGCTTGACACCTTGCTGAGAACGTTGGGTTGAGGGGGAGCCTTTAACAGTGGCTTCTTCGTCTTTGCGGTTTGTTTCTTCTCTGCGTGCCTCTATAATGTGCACGGCAATAATTTCTTCGCATGGAAGCACTAATAGTGTTCCAATTCTGTAAATGACATAATTTTTCATAATCTTTATATTAAAAATAACTTTAATGGTGTGATTATAGCCATATCTAGCGATTTTGTCAACTTTAAAATCTGTAAAAACGGAAATCCGGCCTTTACTTTTCTAAGGTGT
>JAGCRL010000257.1 GCA_017964705.1 Alphaproteobacteria bacterium | reverse complement strand
CTATTATTTAAAACAACTACACCGCTATCAACAGCCCCTTTAACCGCATCATAAATACCTTGTTGCATATCCCAACTCATATTATAAATTTCTGCATTTTCAAAAGCCACACCATGCATACCGCTATTATTCTTTTCTCCGGCAATAACTCCGGCGACATGTGTTCCATGACTTAATGTTTCCGCAATGGCATACCAAGCATTAAGCCAATCAATATAATCTCCTGCACCATCTGCAATACTTTCATCTGTACCGGGGTTTCCGCCATTTCCGGAATTCATTAGTGTCATATCACTAAAATTAACACCATATTGTCTTAAAACATTATTCAATTTATCTGCAGAAATAGCTATCAGTCCATTTGCGTCACCATAATAAACAGCACTATCATCACCTGATTTATCTTTAGTGACTTGCATTAAATAATAAGATCCATCATCTAAAATGACATATGTTTTAACACCATTGCTAATATGCCCCCATACGTTACTCATATTATTATAGTCATTAATATCTACATTTTTGATAATCTTATTTTTAACGTCACTATTTGTATACATACCGGAATCTAAAACACCGACCTTAATTTTTGCCAATGCTTTATTGGAATTTGCCTGATGACTTACCAAATTACCGTTTTCATCTTTAGTATATATATGGCTATAAGCCTCTGCTGCTTTAATACCACCCAAAGCATTTGTTTTCTTATATTCGTCTGTAATAAATTCCTTAGCTAATTCATCATTTGTATCATATGGATCAACACTTGGATCTGTTTTGGGGTTATCCGGAGTATAACCACCGCCACCTGAACTATGACTGCTACTTCCACCACCGCCACTGCTTGCTAATGCGGCTATTCCACCACCAACTAACGCAACTCCGCCAACAGTTAACCAAAGTACTCTATTATCCTCAAATGCACCGCTATTACGATACTTTGGACGTACATTTTGGTTTTCTGATACCTGACGAGATTGCATTCTCCTCACACATGAATGCCGTACATTAGCACCTTCCGAAGCTAAATATCTTGCTGTTCGCATATCCCGTGCTTTTAATGCCATACAATAAGCCGTATCACCGGAAGCATCTGTCAAATCAATTGCCCGAGAATATCTTCTAAGTAGTTGAAAATATTCCGGATTTCTATTTTGAGCTTGTTGATAGATAGAATAAGCGCTCAAATTATATGAATATGCACTAGCCTGAAATGGTTGCGCCACAGAAAAAAGCACAGCCAACCCTAAAGAAACGCTACTTGGTTTTATTCGCATATTCAAACTCCGGTTTTCCATTAACCGCATTATATTCTCAAAAAACTAACAAAAGCTTAATATATCACAAGATTAAAAGTTCTTTTGCAAAAAAGTTATAATTTCAACATCAGCCGGAGGAAAATCATTTGGATTCATCTCTTGAGGGCTAATCCACCGTAAATTTTGATGCACATTAGCCTGCATAGAAGAAAAATCATTCACAAAAACCTGATAGACCATCAGTTTAAAATCACCATGCTCATATTTTTTAGAAACACTCATTAAAAAATCACCGACGACACACTTAATATTTAATTCCTCATAGATTTCACGAACAATACACTGTTCTATGGTTTCATTTTCTTCTTGCTTTCCACCAGGAAACTCCCACAAACCGGGAAGAGCCTTGCCTTCTGGTCTCTGCCCAATTAAAACACGTTTTTGCTCATCAACGATAATAGCTGTTCCAACAATTTTCATACTTTTGCCCTTTGGTTTAATTAAATATTAAGCATTTATTGTCAACACTATAGAAAATAACTAAAAAGGAAAACAATGTTCGGATTTTTCAACAACAAAGTTTTTGACAAGGGTTGGTTGCCAGCACACGAAGGCCACGAAAAATATTATCAGCAAATGGGAAACCCCAAAGGTGAAGTTGTACTAAATTTTCACGGAGGTCCCGGTGGCATGTGCAAAGAAAGCCATGGCCAATATTTTAACTTAAGAAAACAACGTGTCATCATGTTTGATCAACGTGGTTGTAAGCGTTCTAAAGCAGAAGACATTATTTCATTAAATGACACCAAACGCTTATTAATAGATGCCAAAAGACTGTTAGAACACTTAAATATTACCGAACCGGTCATTGTTTCCGGAGGTTCATGGGGCTCAACATTAGCATTATTATTTGCCGAACGTTACCCGGAAATAACCAAATCTTTAGCTATATGTTCTGTTTTCTTAGCACGCCGCGAAGATATGGAATGGATGCTTAAAGACAGTGGTTTGTTTTATCCGGATTTATTAGAAGAAATACGTCGTCAGAGTGAAGGAGAAAACCCATATACTCACTACGCTAAGTTAATTTTTTCCGAAGATTTGAGTTCCATTCAAAGTGCTATTAAATATATGGGCAATTACGAGAGAATATTAGGCAAAACTAATGCCAGATTTGAAGACGTGCGGATTGATAACGATACCATAAATTCAACCAGAATTGCTTTATATTATGCTGCAAACCGCTATTTCTTAGAAGACAATGAGATCTTAAAAAACATTGATAAAATAAAAGATATACCCACAATTATTGTTCATAACAGATTGGATATGTGCTGTCCGCTAAAAGGCGCATGGGATTTATACCGTTCGCTTAATCATGCCGAAATAGAAATTATTGCCGATATCGGTCACGGCGGTAAAAAATTAAAAAAAGCTTTCAGAAAACATTATTAAAGATTAGCTCAACATCTCCCTTTCTCTGCCACCAATAAAGGTGGGAAATTTTAGGCTAATAGAGATGGGTTCAAGGGAAACTAAAATTCTAACCACCTCGACTTCTCTCCCCCTCTTTCTAGCGCCAATAAAGGCGGGAAATTTTAGGCTAATAGAGATGGGATTGAGGGAAACTAAAATTCTAGTGTACATAGAGGTACATGAATTTTAGTTTACCCGATAAGACCGCTCTAGGAGCCAAAATTTGCCCCTTTATTAGGCTGTCCGTTCAAAACGGTTCATCTTCATTAACCTTTTAACGCTTGGTTCTTCGATAAAAAGGGCGCAAACACCAAATTCTTCCTGTTCCGATTTAGAATACATCCGTTCCACACGAACCCGTATTTCATCTTGATTATTATAACCAATCATTTCCGGTGGCAAAAGACGAATTAAGGTATCAAAATCTTCAAATAATGCGATACCTTTAACTTCTCGAACGACTGATGCGCCTGTTTCAATATTGACATATTCGATATCATCACCAACTCTAAGAGCATGCAGAGATGGTTTATAGGGACGGATATCAATTTTGCGTTGCCCGCCTAAAATTTTATTATAAGAAAAAGGATAAACCCTTATAACATTTTTTGGCTGTGACATGGCACACCTCTTCAACAATTAAATTTGGTTTAAATATAGAGCAAAAAATTTAAATTGCAATAAAAATATACCTACCGGTATGTATATTTACTTTTTAATTTGACGCAAGCCACAAAATATGCTATAATAAAATTCCATTTATAAACTTATGTCTATTATTTTGGTTTGGTCTTTTTCATAGTTTTTTTACTGTGAATACCTTTCCTTATAGTAGTTTTTTAAGAATAGTATTCACCCGCCGGAAGACGAAACTCATTGTTTCTCAGCCGGCATAAAACAAAAAATTATGAAATATTTTAAAAGAGGAACCGCCGTCTTCCTCGCTTTTATGACGGCAATTGTGGTTATGCTTATGACAGCCGGTGGATTCATCGCCATTGGCGGGAACCTCGGCTTTGCTTGCCAAGCAACATTCATAGCAGTAATAACAATCGTAGCCATACCAATATGGTTGGCTATCTTAACATTTTGGCAGATAGCTAGTCCCAAAAGCTATCGCCAATTCAAAAATTGGTGTATTTTTCAGCTCTACGACCTGGTTCGCGCTGATTAAGAACCCAACTTTTACCTTGAGAACTGTTTTGCTGCAAAGCAATTCCGTTCTCAAGGTTTTTTTATTTATACAAAAAAAAGAGCGAATCTCACGACTCGCCCCTTTATTCAAACAAATCATCAATTACTTAGATTTTTTCTTAGCAACAGATTTCTTTGCAGGAGCTTTTTTAGCAACGGTTTTCTTTGCCGGAGCTTTTTTTGCTACAGCTTTTTTAGCCGGAGCTTTTTTAACAGTAGCCTTTTTAGCAACGGTTTTCTTTGCTGGAGCTTTTTTTGCTACAGCTTTCTTTGTCGGAGCTTTTTTAACAGCAGCTTTTTTAACAACGGCTTTCTTTGCCGGAGCCTTTTTAACAGCAGCCTTCTTTGCTACTGCTTTAACAGTTGTTTTCTTTGCCGGAGCTTTTTTTGCTACAGCTTTCTTTGCCGGAGCTTTTTTAACAGTAGCTTTTTTAGCTACAGCTTTAACTGTTGTTTTTTTAGCTGCTGTTTTTTTAGCAACTGGTTTCTTTACAGCTGTTTTCTTAGCTGCAGGTTTTTTAACGGCAGTTTTCTTTGCCGGAGTTTTTTCGGTTTTCACCATCTTTTTCCCTCCTTTAGAAGTTACAGTAGATTTAATAGTAGATTTTTTAGTAGCCTTTTTAACGGCGGCTTTCTTGGCCGAAACTTTTTTTACAACCTTGTCAGCAACAGCTTTCTTGGCTGAAACTTTTTTAACAGCTTTGCTAGCGGTAGCTTTCTTGGTTGAAAGTTTTTTAACAGCCTTTTTAGTAGTAGCTTTTTTGGCTGAAACTTTTTTAGTAGCTTTTTTGGCTGAAACTTTTTTAGTAGCCTTTTTAGTGGCAACTTTCTTTGCAGAAACTTTTTTAGCAGTTGTTTTCTTAGCTGATTTTTTCTTTTTAGCAGGCTTCTTCTTACCTTTATTTTCTTTTAACTCCGCCTGTTGTTGAGAAATAGCTAAAGCTTTTTCCAAATCTTTTTCAGAACAAAGACCAACCGCCATCGGATTTATCGGACGTAAATTTGCCATGTTGGAATGTGTTCCTTCGCGAATAGATTTAATAGTTGGTTTGGTTGTACCAATTAATTTGCAAATTTGTGAATCTATAACTTCTGGACAGTTTTTCAAAATCCACAAAACTGCATTTGGCTTTTCTGCACGTTGTGTCGGAGAAAGAATTTTTTTAGCTTTTGCATTTCTTTCTTTAACATTTTTCTCAAGAGGATTTGCCACTAAGCGGGCTTTTTCATCTGCTTCACAACGAGCAATTTCTTCTGTAGTAAGTTGTCCGTTAGATATCGGACTAACACCGCGAATATTATATGCAATATCACCATCTGCAATAGCTTGTACTTCTAATTCATGCAATTCACAAAAATCAGCAATTTGCTGAAATGTTAGTGTAGTATTTTCCACCAACCAAACAGCAGTAGCCTTAGGCATTAAAGGAGCAGTCATTTATTTTATCCTTTCTTAAAAACTTATAATTATGATTATAGCCTAAATCAACTTTATAAGAGATACAAGGTGTTATTTATTCTTTTCTACAATCATTTAACTAAAAAATACTTAAATTTAAATTAACAAAATTCAAAAAAATAACATTTGACACCTCTCTTAAAATATGATACACTCCGCATATAAAATAACGATTATGTCTAACTTAAACTTATGTTAAATGAAAAAAATTATTGAAAAAAGACCAACTTTGATAACCACGGTTGTCATCACCATCCTCACAGTTTTATCTATCATCGTGACATACAACTACGGCGAAAGGTGGGAAGAAATGGTAATGGGGCGATTTGGTCTTCACTCCAAAGAGATGTTCGCCATTATCTTAAATGTCAAAGCGAGCTTAGTTTGGCTTACATTCGCTTTAATGACCTTTCCTCTTCAAGGTGGAAGAGCCACGAATTGGCAGTCACCGATAAACAAAATGGCACTATCTAAAATCAAAAATGTTTTTGGTTCAGCGGCATTTATTTTGTTTATAGTCTGCGGAATTTGTTTCGTTCTTCTCAATTATTGGTATTCACCAATAATTGAGATACTAATGAACTCAACTGGCCCGTGCTGGACAGCCTGCATGCTCTTTTGGATGGGCACAGAAGAACTTATCATTGCCTAGATAAACAACAGAAAAACCGTCTTACTTTCAACAATAAGGCGGTTTCTGATTTTTAAATAAAGAGAAAAAATTTTGAATTTATAGAGATGAACTAAAAGAGTTTGGAGAGTGCCAATACTAAAGGCGGACTTAAAATACAATAACTAAAAAAAGAGAAAAAATTTTGAATTTATAGAGATGAACTTAAGGGCGCTCTAAATTTTAGTGTACACAAAAGTACATAAATCTAGAGCGACCCGCAAAGGTCGCTCTAGAAATCAAAATTTTACTCTTTTTACTTAAGGCCGAATTTAGCAAACTTATTATTAAATTTGCTAACTTGTCCGCCGGAATCTACCATACGGTGAATACCTGTCCAAGCCGGATGAGACTTCGGATCAATTTCGAGAGTCATTTTATCACCCTCTTTACCCCAAGTAGAATAAACTTCCTTTTCTGTACCATCTGTCATTACATATGTAATTTTATGATAGTCAGGATGAATACCTTTTTTCATTATTATCTCCAAAACTAAACTGTATTAAAAAATTTACGTCACTTATACACTCTGCTTTTTTAGATTGCAAGTATAATTTTATAAATTTTTAAACTATTTTAAAATCTTAGCGATTTTTTGGCTCAGATTAAAGCTTACCGCCATTAAATTACCGGAGTTAAACACTGTCGGCAAATCTTCTGTACGGGTATCTTTTTGCGCCATATCAAGAGCCATACCGCCTGCTTCCTTAACCAACAAAACACCTGCTGCAATACTGGCCAAAGAAGATTCCGGAGCGATTATGGCATCTAGTTTGCCGGCTGCCACATAAGCCAAATCAAGCGCGACGCAACCACTTACACGCACATCATGACAAAGAGCAACAGCATTGTTAATAATCTTTGCTGAAAGAGTTGCATCATTCATTGATGGTTTAACCGCAACCAAAGCTCCTTCAAGCTCTTGCTTGGAGGCAACTCTTAAACGCTCATGACTGCGAAAGCCTTCTTTAAAAGCACCTTTGCCTTTTTCTGCAAAGAACAACTCATCACGTGCCGGATTGTAAATAACACCACATAAAACAACCGAGCCGTTCATTAATGCGCAAGAAATAGCAAATTCTGGATTTCCGTGTGCAAAATTAGCTAACCCTTCAATACCAGAAACACTCAAAAACATTCCTTCTTTAGGTGTTTTTTCATTAATTGTAACCACCGGTATTTGCGGCACAGTTTTAGAAAGTTCAATTTTTAGGCCCTTTTCTATTTTATCAAATGCCACTTTTGTAAAATCCAAACTGCCTTTAACAGAATTTTGCAAACGTTCAATTTCACTAAAATCACGGCCGAGATTGACCGATGCCTTTTTAACGGCATTAACAATATTAGTGAGCATAGGAGAGATATAAGCCATTATTTTGCTCTTTCAACATAATTCGCTTCTTCTGTTCCAACCACAATTTTTTCACCTGTAGCGATAAACGGTGGCACACCGATGCGCATACCATTATCAAGAACGGCTGGTTTATAAGAAGAAGTAACTGTTTGTCCTTTAATAACCGGTTCTGTTTCTACAACTGTGCAAACAACTTGTTGTGGCAATTGTACCGAAATAGGTCTGTCATTGATATGAGAGATACGTACAACCATACCTTCTGTTAAGAACGGACGCGAGTCGCCTAAAATATCGGCAGGCATGGAGAACTGTTCAAAAGTTTCATTTTCCATAAAATTCAAACCGGTTCCATCTTCAAACAAAAATTGGCAGTCTTTATCTTCTACCATCATTTTTTCAACAGTATCTTCTGTGCGGAAACGTTCATTAGTTTTTGTTCCCTCTTCAACAGATTTCATTTCAACCTGCATAAAAGCACCGCCTTTACCCGGTTTAATATGTTGAGATTTTGTGATTGTCCAAGGTTTACCTTTGTATTCGATAACCCATCCGATTCTGATTGATCCGGCTAATTGTTTCATTTTTCGTTCTCCATATTTACAATGTTAATCAAACAGCCCCTTAAGAGCCTCAACTGCGGTTAAAATACCTAAAAAATTTTATTTTGCAACAAAAATCGCAAAATTAGACAAAAAAGTTGTTGCACATACCTCAAAAACATGATATAGTGTTTCCATCAAAAAATTATTTTTATCTTATTATTTAATTTATTGATTGATATGGAAAAAAAAGAAGAAGTGCTGCAGTATCTTCAAGAGCTGCAGAAGAGGACAGAACAACAAGAGTATGAGGCAAGAATGGAATACGTCGAAGCCTTAAACAATCTGGTAGACAATGACCCGAATTGTTTGCTAGAGCTTCTCCCACATTTGACATCCATGCCGGATGAGGTGGTAGAATATATCGCAGATCTGCCCCAAGAGGCAATGAAGACGAAAGGCCGCCTCATCAAGGCCATCATCAAAAACGTGGATAACTACCAGGAATACATAAATCCTTGGTCCATGGGTTTCTCTCAAGAGGCCTTAAATTCCCTCTTTCAGATGCGAAAAGGGTTAACCTCCATCCTCAAGGCCTATGCTAAAATGGGATTATGGATGGATGAAAAGTCTCAACAAGAGATGTTGCGTAGATTGTCAAACGAGCACCTGCAGCAAGTTCTAACCTCCTACATCAACGGTGACAACAGGATAGAACTTATCTGGAAGCTCCAGGTATTCTTGTTGAACATGCCAAATGCAGAAGATGCCATCCGGAAATATTACAAAAAAACCGGAAGGCTTCATTATCAAGCCAAGAGAGTAGCAGCCGCCAAAGGATGGCTCTGAACTACCAAACAAAACACGCCCTAGCAATAGAGCGTGTTTTTGTTTTTTATAAAAATCCTATGCTTGAATAACAAAATCTGTATTAAGTTCACCAACGGCAATATCATCATCTATTATCCATGCTGCAGATTGAATTAAAAAAAACTCATTATACCAATCTGTCAACTCTTTAACTTTATCAAACCCGTCTTTCCAAACCTTAAATACCACAAAATCCGGCTCTGCTTCAGAAACAAGCATACTTTCATGTTTGCGATTGCGCGTAACCAAACCGATATATTTACCCTGACCAAGAGTTTGCCGCAGAAGTTGCACTTTTTCTTCCAGATTATCTGCTCCCAAATCAACAATCACCCCATCTGCCTTAAGAGACACACATCTCTCAACCGCATCTTCTCCATAAAACAAAACAATTTTATCTTTCTTTATACCCTGTTCAATAAAATCACGACAAAAATCATCATTCAGGGCACAATAAAGCACATAGCAGTCAGCCTTTAAAGCCGTTAAATATTGAGGGTTAGCATCATCAATGCGAATAATCTTTTGCATAAGTTATTTTGCCTCTTGTAAATCTCTATTTAATCCTTAATATAGAGAAATATAACATATTGTTTTTAGAAACGGAAGTTTAAAATGGAAGAAATTTCAAAATATTTTTCAAAAACAGCTTTAGCCTTAGAAAATTTAAACAAATCTGCCGCTGAACTGAATAACGCAACAGATATGGAACTGGCAAATAAAGATACCTTAAAAACAACCGTTTTCACTCTTAAAAATGCCTTATATGAAAAAGCAACACGCATTGATGATATTATCGAAAATCTTAACGGAGCGTTGAAATAATGTCTCAAGTAATTATTACCATAAATTATCGTGAATACCCTATTTCTTGTGAAGATGGCGGGGAAATTCAAATTATGAAACTCGGACGTATGCTTGATGAAAAAGCACGTTCTCTGACCCAGGCACTAGGACCTGTAAATGAAAATTTGCTTTTGGCAATGACCGGTCTTTTGGTGGCAGATGAGCTAAGTGAGGCTAAAAAAGATGCCACCATGATAGATCAGAAAGTGGCCGAAAGAACATCTGAGATTGCTGCCACAATAGAACAAAAAAATGCCGAATTAGAGCAAATTAAACATCAAATCAACCGACTTGAAGCAGACAAAGCTATGGCAGAAAGAAAGGCTGATACTTTTGAAGAAACCCTTAAAACTGCCGAACAAAAAATCATTGCGCTTGAAACAGAAAAAAATGAAAAAAATCAAAAAATATCCGAAGCAGAAAACACTACGCTTGAGGCTTTGCAACAAATTACAGATTTGGAAGCTTCCGTAAACACTGCTAAACAACAAATCACTCAGCTTGAAGCAGACAAAGCCGTAGCTGAGAAAAAAGCATCTGCACTTGAAGATGCCTTAAAAACCGCTGAACAAAAAATAATTGTTCTTGAAACAGATAAAAGCGAAAACATCCAAAAAATATCTGAAACAGAAAATACTGCAGCAATTGCACAACAACAAATTACTGATTTAGAAGCCCAAAACAAAATTTCAAAACAAAAAATATCTGAATTGGAAACTTCTATTGATGAAACCAGGCAAAAACTTTTCAACCAAGCAAATTTAACTCAAGTTGCAGAACAACGCATTGCTGAATTAGAGCTTGATAAAACTGCCGATGCGCAAAAAATTGCTCAACTGCAGGAAATGATTTCAAACTTGTCTGCTCAACCTGCTCAAGAACCGGATAATGCAGAATTATTCAATCAACTAAACAGTTTAGATGAAGAATTGGCACAAAATATTAATTCATTAAACGAACTGATAAAATCTGTTGCTTTAAAGTTAAAATCCGTTTAAGATGCATTATATAGTAATCGGACTGCCGCTCGCGTGTTTAACCGCATGTCTTCCGGGCCAACACTACTTACTAGGGAACTGTCACTGTCAGGATCGTGGTCCTGTTATATGGTGCCCACCTTATCTTGCGGGTATCGGATAGAATGATAAAAACACGGTTCGGGCGGTCCGCCTCAAAACTAAAGGAATACACACAGTGAAAATTTTATATTGTGGAGATCTTGTCGGACGCTCCGGAAGAAATGTAATCATTAATCATATAAAAGATATTCGAAAAAAATATCAGGCTGATGCCGTTATTGTTAACGCTGAAAATGCCGCACATGGTTTCGGTCTAACTCCTAATATTGCAGAAGAGCTGTTAAATAGCGGTGTTGATGGAATAATCACCGGAAATCACATTTGGCAGCAAAAAGAAATCTACCCTTTTTTAGATAATAGCCCCAAAATCATTCGTCCGCTAAATTATCCGGAAACTCTTCCCGGAAAAGGCTTTCAAATTTTAGATATAAACGGCAAAAAACTATTAATTGCCCAAGTCTTAGGCAGATTATTTATGCCCCCGATAAACAGTATCACAGAACCATTAGATAAATTACTAAAGCTCTACACTCTGGGTAAAAATGTTGATGCAATTTTAATAGACATTCACGCAGAAGCAACTTCAGAAAAATTAGCTCTAGGATATTATTTAGATGGAAAGGTTAGTTTAGTAGCCGGCACTCATACGCATGTGCCAACCGCAGATGCACGCATATTACCTCAAAAGACAGGCTACATTACCGATGTGGGAATGTGTGGAGATTTTGAATCCGTATTAGGATTTGAACCGGACACACCGATAGAAAGATTAACAGAAAAATTAACTCAACAAAATCGGCTGATTCCTTCCAACGTAAAAGAACAAACAATTTTCGGAATATTAATTGAAACAACCAAAGAAGGACTTTGCAAAAACATCACCCAAATTAAAGAAACTTTTACAAATACCTAAAGGACTAATACATGGAAAAATCTAATAATCATTTTATTTTTAAACACAAACCGCAAAACCACTCTACCGAAAAACAAGCAATTTTAAATCACTACATACACTTTTGCGGCTCATTATGCATGCTAAACAATTATAGTCGCGATGACAAAGAAGTTCAAATCCAATATGCCAAACCTGAACAATTAACAAAGATTGCAGAACTCTACCATTTAAAAGACATTATAGATAATACATCTACTTTTACCAAATGCCTAAGTTTAATGAATTACCAAACCAAACATATGCTACACAATGGATATTATGATAACCATATAAAAGATGGTATCTTGGCTGTTTTAGAATATGCTTGGGATAGTAACAGAGAAAAAAGCGTAAATTGTCTTTGGCTTGCCAAAGTATTAAGAACATTTATGCAAAGTCAAGGCATCAAAGCACGTCTTGTAGGTATGTATCCCCTAACACCATATGAACAAGAAAATCATATTGTGGTAGAAGCTTGGCTTGAAGAAGAACAAAAATGGGTAATGTTTGACCCGACATCAAATACTTATGTACTAGATGAACAAAATACATTATTGAACTTAGCAGAAATCAGAACCGCATTAGGAGCGCAAAAACCGATATCTTTTTCCCCTACCACAGCCTATAACAATAAGCCCAGAGACCTTAATACATTAAAAGCATATTATGCTAAAAATTGCTTTTTCTTTACATTTATGGACAATCAAACCGGAAAAGAACAACCGCAAGAACATAATATAATCATAGCCCCTGATGGATTTGATTATGAAAAATATGCATCTATTCGTAAATTTTATACCATACAAACAATCTATAAACCTCTTTCATTTATGAGCAAACCATAAAAACTCATCACCCAAAGTTGAGGTTGAAAGCCCTGTTTTAGTGCCTATTTTCAAATTGTTTATCGCAAAACACAAATAGGAGATGAAAAAATGAAAATATGCCGAACAGAGTTGTTGCTCATGGGGGGAATGTACCAAATTTTAGCCTTTATTTTCGCTTGGTTTAATAGCGAAATAAGTTACGCCATGGGAGGAATACTTTACATAATTTTCTGGGTTGCCGTATTAGCTTTATCATTGGCACTCGTTCCTTCTTGGGGATTTGTTCATCGTATGAAT
>JAGCRL010000256.1 GCA_017964705.1 Alphaproteobacteria bacterium | reverse complement strand
AGTAGCTGATTGACTATTATTTGTTTCGGTAGTGTTATTCGTAAGTTCATTTTTGTCAATTGATTGTAAATACTTATTAGTTTTACTTAAGGCATAATCATAATTTAAACAAATAATCCAATTTCTTACCGCTTACATATTCAGATATATCCATAAACTCTTTTAGTGGAATATATCTTATGCTGTAAACGGTTTTGCTTGGTAACTGTACTATTATTTTGACTACATATCTAAACCAACGCTTTTCAACATTTAATACAACGCAACGAATACCAAGACTGTCTTGCCAAACATCCAGTATTTCAGGTAGTGCTTTACTCATCTTGTACCTCCAATAACTCAGGATTTTCGTGTATGTTGCCGATAACCTTAATTTCTCTTAATGAAGTACAAAACATTTTTTCAATCATTGACACATTTTCGGGAGTTTTGGGGTTGTGCAAGTGCATATAAAAGCCGTTACAATTTGCTTCAAAAGATGCTGTGTTTGTATATTCAACAACCCCAATAAAAGGCTCTTTTCTTGAGCTTTTATCTATAATTTTTACAATGTCGCCCTCATAAATCAGCTTGCCGTTCTTATCCTTTAATCCTGTGCATTGCTCAACGATGCCTAATTCAACAGCAAACCATTCATAGTCTAAACTGTAACCGTTCTCACTTAAATATTCTTCAATTTCATCACGTTGTGATTCGGTTAAATCCAGTTTATATAATGCGTTCAATAAACTATCACGGTCGAAACCAATACCACCATCAGAATAAACTGCAACATCTTCAATGTAAAACCCAACTTCTTTTTCTTTATCCTCACCTTCAGAAATAATTGATGTAATATATGCACGAAACTTAAATCTATTTTTACTCATCGTTAAACTCCTTGTATAATTCTTTAATATTATCAGGTATATATCGGTAAAATTTTTTGCATATCGTTATTAATTCTGTCTTTTTTAAACTTCTTAATATCGATTCCTTTTCTGAAAAACCTCTTTTCATAAGCAAACGTATTTTTATTCCTCTTTTAACACCGTATTTTTGAGTAAATTTATCATAACTTCTTTTCTTATATGAACAATTAACAGCTTCTTCCGTTGTGTATCCTTGATTTAATTTTCTTAACACAGAACCGAATGGTAGACCGTTATCTCTGCAATATTTCCGAACTGTAATGCAGTTTATAAAATATTTAGGTTTATTCATTTAATCCTCCAACTTATATTCTTCTCCGAACACTTTTTTATATTCTTCCTTAAAGCGCTCTAAAAGAAGTTCTGTTGTGTGTATAATGTCTTGACATTTATACTTGTTTTCACCACTCCAATTCCAACAATGTATAACGTAATCAGCACCTCTGGGATTATATTCTATTCTCGCAATCTCGTATCTATCTGCTGGCTGTGTTATCATCCACCTCATTGAATAATACAATATCCTCAATCTTTTTCAATTTTTTCTTCAAAAATTCATTCTCAGCTCTCAACTTTTCAAGCTCTGAGGATAATGACGTGTCCTCAACTACCGCCGGTTTTCTAGGGTAAAAGCCGTTTTCCTTAAAATCAACAGATAATAACTTACCCCACGGCAAATCATTTGCCATAAACTCATCTTTATTGGCTTGAATATTACGGACAATATCCCGTGCTTCCTCAACTGACATACGCCAAACATTACCGATTGTTTTCTTAAGACATTTACCTTTATACGAGGTTGAAAGAACGTAAGAACCATTACCATATTTTCCGGTAATCATATTTAATCCCATGCACAGCGAATCGGTATATTCTATCTTACCGTTATCTTCTTCACAACGCGCTTTCACCTCTTTATCAGTAAAAGCAAATTGTCTTTTAGCTTTAAAATTTTTAACTTCCATTTTTTTATCACTCCATTAAATAAGGTCAGGGTACGATTGCCGAGAACCGCCCTGATATTTGTTAAATCCATTTGGGTTTATCTCTACCCGTCCATTTATAATAATTTGATTTTAAGTTATATTTAGCTCGCAACCTTTTAACGTTTATAATAATATCTTTTGCGGTTACATAATAAATGTCACCTTTACCATCCCAAAGTTTATACAACTCACCGGCAGAGTTATTAACTTTAAAACCGCGATATTTCATCTCATCACAAATTTGAAAGTATCTTGTCATTGTCCAGTAAGCGTATCTTTTAGCCCATTTGACATGACCTGCACCTAATTGGTATTTGTCCGGTGCATTGGTTATATCAAACTCACCTTTAATAACTCTCGGCAGCTCTCTATACTCTGCCAAAAGCCATTGGTCGGCTAACTCTTGAGGTGCTATAACGTTAATTCTTGTCATCTTTAATCACCTTAATAATATATTCACAACCAAACATTTCACCCATGTCATGAGCTTCCTGCCAGCTATCTGTCTGAGCCAACTCGTTTTCATCACTGTCCAACAGCTGCCAACGAGCTTTCAACACGTTATTAACCTCGAATGGCGATATAAGCGCTCTACGCTGTTTATCGCTGCTGATAAAATATATCGGTGTATGAATGTCTTTGAATTTTATAACGCTATTAACGCCAATAAATTGTGACACTTTATCGTAATCACTGGTTAACACCGCACAACCACCTATGAACGTGAATAACTTTCGTCGCTTTATATCTGCGGTGGTCTGCGTCACTGTAGCTAGCACACGCTCTATTAACCCCTCATAATTGTTGTAAGTCAGGTCAACGTTAACAGGGTTACCAGCAGCATCCCACAATTCAAACATCGGAATAGCACCGTTAAGCTCGCAAAGCAACACGCGATTGTCTGACGCTACCCATTCACCCGTTGTCGGATTTTGATGGATATAATGCAAGGCAGGCCACCTAGACGATTTGCACAATGTCTCGGATAATAAATCATTCCACAGTCCGCTCATTTTATCAATCCTTCCTCATACAGAGATTGTTTATAATGCCTATGCTCGCGCATTGTCTCCGCCCATTGTTTCTTATTATAATATTGCTTCCAGCCACCTCGTGCAGCTCTGGCCTGTTTGTTAGCTACAAGCTTTTCAGGAAACCATAAAAATTGCACAGTTCTGCGAGAAACCCCGAACCGTTGAGCGCACTCACGTTGAGAAATAGTACCGCGTAAAGCAATAATCTCATTTTTCTGCGCTTCAGTCAGCTTACAACGTCTGTCATACTGACCGTTAGCAATACCTATATTCTCAGACTTATACGGCATCAGAAAGCTCCTTTTAACAGCATTAATTCTTCAAAATACCGTATAGCTCTCTCAACGCCAAGCTCAGTCCTAACCTCTCCGCACAGAGAAATACGTTTAGAGCCGCTGTCGGTGTATAGTGTATAATTTAATACCGATTCGCCGACGACAACATAAGCGTTAATTATAGCGTGTTTAAAATCCTCTCTATAAGTAAATACCAGATTGTGCTTTTTAGCAAACCGATATATTAATTCCAAGTCGTTATTCATTTTTACCTCCTTGATAACTGTCTTACAACATTGTTAAACGGTTGTCAAGTAAAAAATTCGCACGTGGATAAAAAAATTCTCGTGCATGTTAAGCGTGGGTAAAAAAATCGAGGGGGGTCCATTAGCGTTTTCTATTTTAGGAGCGAAAAAATTGAGGGGGGTCCTATACGAACTTCCAAATGCGGAACGAAATTTTTTGACTTCCTATCTTGACATATTATTTAATATAATGTAGTATAAATACGTAAACGCTTAGTTTATTTCATGAAATCGCCTCTTATCTTCTGCTAATCTCACTTCCCGGAAGATAAGAGGTTTTTTTTATATATGTATATTATACATACCGCTAGCTCTATGCACATATTAATAACGCTTACCCATGTTAGTCACAGCTATCAACGTTATGCACATATCAATAACGCTTACCCACATCGGTCACGCCGCCGGAGCCGCCAGCGTTGCACACGCCGGTCACGTGTAATAGTACCGCCAGAGCCGCCGCCACCGCATGGGTGTTCGCTGTCGCACACGTGTAATAGTACCGCAGGTGTACGTGTAATAGTATGGCGTGTACGTGTAATAGTACCGCGTGTAATAGTACCGCGGGCCGAAAAAATGCCCGTAAGTCATTGATTTTACGTGATTTTCATTTTAAAGGGGTTTTTAAGCGTTTACGGCGTTATAATTCGCCGTTAGCTAGGGTTATAACCGGAAGGGGTAAAAAAAGCGCTGGAAGGGCTTAAAAGCGGCTCCCGGCGTGTTGGCGTCCAGCATAAGCACAAAAAAAACCGCCGCTATAAAAGCGGCGGCGTGTTTTAATCATTTGCGGCCCAATGCTCCCGGAAATTTTGCCAGCATTGCTCCGTAATAAACCCCGGCGGCGTTGGCTCCGTGTCTAAATCCGGTTTAAAAACGATTCGTTCAACGTTAACGCCGCCGGCCTCCGTTAAATATTCGATTCGTATATTTGTAAACCAGCGGTTTATCATAACCCGGCCGGCGGCGTCAATACGCACAAAAAACGGATAAAACCAACCGTCTAAAATCTCCGACGTTGTCGGCGTTGATTGTTGTATAAATCCATCTTTTGTTTGTTTCCAGTACGACTCGGCCAAAATAGCGCCGTATTTATGGAGGCCGGCGTTTAATTCGTCGGCTAACCGGCGTTTAACGTTTATAATTGATTTACTCCGCATTGTCTAAAAGCTCCGATAATTTGTTTAAATCGAATTCGGTTAATCCGGCATTGATAAAAAAGTTATAAGCACGGCGGCAACCGTTAAAAGCGCGGCGCGCCGCGGCTGGCGTTGGGTAACCATACCAATCCGCAAAAGTGTTTAAATCCGGCGCATACATGGCCGCCGCTGCTGGCGTTGGACAACCATAAGAATCCGAAAAATCATTTAAATTATAACTATTTGCATAAGATTCAGCGTCCATTAATACGGCCCGCAAGCCGTCACCGCTTTTATATTTAACCGCGCCGGGGTTATACTGGTAACTCGTTTTATAAACGTTTTTAACCCCTTCCGGCGTTGTTACCGTAATATATAAATAAAAATTTTCATGTGCTGGACTAAATAAACTTGTTTGTTTTGCACATTTACCGCCGATTTTGTCGGTTAAAATATAACCGTTATATTTAATCATTGTTTAAACCCTCCGTTATATTGTTATAAATTTTTACACTCGAACAAATAACCGATTTTTTCGGATTCGTCATAAAAAAAGCTTGTCGTATGAAAAGCGGCGCGCGCCAATCGATTTAAATAACCTTCACGGCCGAAAAATTTAATAAAATCACCTTGCCGGATTCGCGTTTCAAAATCATTTTTAAAAATTGTAATTGTGCATTTTTTACTTACACGGGCAATTTGTTTTAAATCCGTTCTATTATATCCGCAAGATAATAAATATATTTTATCTTTTAATGTTAATTGCATTTTTTAACCCTCCGTTTTATAAAATACCGTTGTTTTTAAATTCACGAATCAAGCCGTATTTGCGGCCAATTCGCTCCCATCGTCCGGCCCATGTGATAAAATAACCCCATGAGCGGCCGTCACTGTTTGCGGCGGTAATTTGCCAATCAATGGCCAATGCACGGGCGCGCGCTTTTTTCTCTCCGTATGACATAATATTAACCCTCCATTATAGCGGCGCCGGCTATAAAATAAAACGGCGCCAAAATCCAAAAAACAACGCAAGCCGGGCGGCAATTTTCAACCGCGAATAAATAACCCGCCGCCAATAATGCCGCACCAATTAACCATAAAACAAACAAAAATTTTTTAATACTCATCTTGTTTAAACTCCATTTTTTCAATATTTACTTTACCGAGTGTTACGTGTAAATGACAAGCCCACAATTTACGGAGGCCGCCGCGCCATTCTTCAAGGGTTAACGCGTTTAAAATTTCCCCGTTATTCTCATCAACGGTTATATTATTCCAAAATTCGGCCAAATGCTCATCACTTGCGGCGGCGTTTATATCATCACGCGTCCAAAATTGCATCCAATATTCAGAAAAGCCGTTTTTATTCAAAATATATTTTAACGCCTCCGACGGCGAATCAAATTCCGGGCGAGTGTTTAAAAATAAATCAGTTAAACCCCATGACGACGACGGCGCCGCCGATTCGCCCTTTTTATAATCATCTAAATATGAATCCGCATAAAATGCTTTTATATAGTATTTAATCATTGTTTAAACCCTCCGTTTAATTCGGCGGCGCGTTTTTCACAATATGCACGGCCGCAACCTATAAAATAAAAAACCCTTGTTTTTGTGTCTAACACGGCCCAACGCCCGCGGTATTTTTCAACTATAAAAACGTTCATAGCGTTAACCCTCCATATATTCTTTTTTAATCCAATTTTTTAACAATCTGTTAACCCGGTAAACCTTCCTATTATATGGAATATTCCAATCGTTAACAATTGCACGAGCGCGGGATTCGTATTTATCCAACCAACGCGGCCGGCGTCCGATTAAACCCCGGTAACCGGTTGTTATTAAAACCCCGTCCACGTCGTACGCGTCAAAATTCCAACCATAAACCCCAGCACAATAGCACAATTTATTTGTGTAACTTAAAAGCGCGTACGCATCACAATAACCAACCGCCAACCCGGCCGCGCCGTAACTGTTCAACAATTCTTTTCTTTTGGCTTGTATACTCATAATAAACCCCCTTATATTTTAAACATTAATAACCCCGGCGGCCGTTGCTAACTCTTTTAAATTTTCAACCGGTATTTTATGACAACCGATTTTAACCACGTCCGGCAATACTTCTAGCACTGTATAAAAACCAACTGTTAACCCGTGTTTGAGTTTACCGGCGGCCCATAATTTAAGCGCTTTTAATCCCTCCACGCGTGTCATGTGTATGTGTTGGGATGTTTGAAAATCACCGTTATCGTCCAACCATATGAACGATAAACCAGCTCCAGCCGGGTTAATAATTTTTTTAATGTTGGCGCGTTCGTCACTTGTCAACCCCTCCGGGTTATCGTATGAATACACCGCGCGTGCTAAATCCATCAAGCGCCGGCCCTCCATTAACTTTTTAAGCTCCTCACGTGCTTTTAAAGTTTTTTCACGTTGTACGGCCGCCGCACGTGCTTTTAATTTTTTCACCGCCTCCGAATCGTTTAAAGTGTTGGCAAGTGTTACAAGCCGCCGCGGTATTTTAACCGATATTTTAAAACGCGTTTTTAAATTTTTGTAACTTTTATAAGCCGTTAAAAACCCGTCACGGTTGGCGGCCCGGCTTAATGGTTGGCCGGCGTAAAACTCCATATTTTTAACCGCGCGATTCGCAAGCTCCGTCAATGTTGGCGCGTTGTCTCCGTATTCAAAATAAACCGGTAAACACTCAACCGGCGCGGCGCTCCGTAATTCGCTTAAATGTTTAACCGTTGTATGTGAAAAACAGTTTATACTTATTAAGCATATTTCAACGCCGTTTTTATCTTTTAAGCGTTGGCCGATTCGCGTACCGTATGAATAATACCCGCCGGCGTTGTACCAGCTCCGGCAATTTGCACGTGTATAATAACCGTTTAAGTCGTCATAAAAAAATTTATGAGCCATGTCGTAAGTAGAAAAATAAGACATTTTAAAACCCTCCATAAAATTAAAATTGTAAACGAATCGAATCCCCTCCGATTTATTATAGAATAACAGATTTATATTAAAATGTCAAGTATTATTGTTATAAAAAATGTCAATTGTTTTTTGTCAAGTGTTATAAGTGTTTTATAGCGTTATAAAATACTAATAACGTTGTCGGCGTTGTCAACTGTTATAACGTACTTTTTACAGTAATATTCAATATATATACCTTAAACGCAATTTTCAATGACATAAATATAATATATATATAATAGAAACACTATATTTTAATATTTAAATGAGCTACCCGCGCGTATGCGTGCATATACGCGCGCGCGAATCGTCCATAGATAAAAACAACGTTGACAACGTGTATAAAATTGTCAAGTATTATAATTGTTATAAGCGTTGTCAAGTGTTACCAGCTCCGGCGGCCGTTGTTCACGTTGGCGAGGGGGGCAGCTCCGGGAGGGTTGGAGCTGAGTGGGTCAAACGCGCTAGATTCGTAAAACGCTGAAAACTTTTTTAACGTTAATAACACCTAACAACACCTAATAACACCTAATAACACCTATAACCCCACCCCCCTACCTTCACAAATGTGCATATTTAAAAATTTTATATTTGACTTTTTTGAAAAAGTTTGTTATATATAGATTCGTAGATTAACTTTATGGAGGTGAGAATGAACGAAAAATTGATTAACAGGTGTAGTTCCCGAATAGTAATGCAGAGTAAATACTTAAACAAGCTTTGGGTTTATGGTGTTTATAACAGTCAACAACAATTAGTATTTATGAGTTATGGAACACTTAAAGAAATTATAATGATGTCACCATTTAAAACGATTGAAAAATTTAACGAGAATGAAATTTACACTTCTGTCCTAATTCAACCGTGTGATAATAAAATTGCCGCTGAAAATGCTTTGTCTCATTGGATAAAAAATTCAGAGCTTGAAGGTACAACACCACCGTTTAACATTTATAACAAGTCATACAACAACAGATATTTTATTCAATGTCTTGAAAATGGTCGGTATTATCAAACAGCTTCGGATATTGTCAAAATTTTTAACGTTTCTCAAAGTGCTTTAAGTAATCATTTAAGAGGGTTACCCGGTCACAGAAGTGTTAAAGGATTACATTTTAAGTATTACACAGGCCCTAATCCGGCAGAAATTGAACAAGCTGGGGGATATAAATTATTATCTAACGGTTTTGGTTATAAAAGTGTACCATCTGACGACCCGATTAACAGATTAGGTATTACCGACACTGAAAAACGTGAACAAATTGCTTTATTGGTTGGTCGATATGGGGGTGAAATATGGTAACGCTTACAACGACTTTAACAGCCCTTCAAGGTCTCTGGGTGTTTCAGATACTTGACAAAGAGGGCCAAGTGCTGTATATAGGGTGTGAACGGCTTAAAACGATACCGGCACTCAGGGAGTGCAAAAGACAAGCGAGCGGGCAATTACCGCAAGAGCTTACCATAGAGCTGGTAGCTTCGGTGACAACAGCTGAGGAAGGTGCTGAGATGGTGGAGACACTTAAAATGCTTACACCGCCTAAATACGGGCATAGGACATTAGACAGAGGCAAGGCGGTGGTGTGCGTGGACACAGGTGAGCGGTACCCTAACGCGCATCAGGCCGCCAACGCTCATAACATTAACTACAGCTATATGCACTATCATCTTCAAGGTGTGAGTAGCTATAAAACGTGCAAAGGGCTGAGATTCAAATATGACAACAACAACGAGTGAGGACATTTACCCTACAAGGGCGTATGACCTGTTGACCGACATCGAGCGTAAAGCGGTGGATGAGTATGTGGCCTTTGCAGTCAAACAACAACGTGATAAACACCAACGTGTGCTGGCCGCTCTCAACCTTCCTATTCCGAGCGAGTATATCAGGCGCTCACGCCAAGCGCTCAATCGCCCTGTGCTACGGGCGGCTATTGCCGAGCGCATAATTGAGGAGGCTGACAAGTATGACGTGTCACCTGACAGGGCAGTCCATGAATATGCCTCACTGGCATTTTCTGATATAACAGACTTCCTAGATACCGGGTACTTCGGTGAGCCAAGCATTAAACCGCTTAATCAGATACCACCGGACAAAGCAGGGGCTATCAAAAGTATCGAGTGCCAACCGGGCCATCTCGGCACTAAATGGAAAATAACACTGCATGACAAACTGCCGGCACTTAAACAGCTTTGTGACTTCATGGGAATGACAGCACCTGAACATCCACCTGTGCTTACCGACTATGTGAAACAAGAGATACGTGACGCGGAGTTTAAAGAGATTGTGTCACCTGAGACAGAGTACACTCAACTGCTTGAGAATATGACAAACAAGGAGCAATAATGCCACAGAGACGCATTATAGACTGGGGTAAAGACCAACAAGAGGATAGCCATGCAGCATTGTGGCGACCAAGACCTCTTAAACGTGAGGAGTGGCCACCGGAGTATAAAGCTGTCTATCGGTGGCGGACACGTATGCTTCGTGAGCTGACCGCTGACCCCGGCAAGCTTGCCAGCGCCCGTGCCTATTATGCTACTAGACCGGCCGCCTTTATAATGGACTGGTTGGACACTTATGACCCGCGTAAATCACCTAATAACGCTAACCCAGTGCTACGTGGTGAGAAGTGGATGCCGTTTGTATTTTTTAAACGCCAAGAGGATGTGATAGGTTTTTTTGAAAGCTGTTCACATTCCCAAGAGAGCGGGTTGGTGGAGAAATGCCGTGACTTCGGGCTGACTTGGCTTGCTTGCGGCTATTCGGTGTGGCGGTGGCTATTCATTAAGAATGATGCTATCGGCTGGGGGTCACGCAAGGAGTCACTTGTGGATAAACCGGGTGACCCTGATAGCATTTTTGAGAAAATACGGCTCATGCTTAAACGTATGCCTAAAATTTGGATGCCGGCAGGTTTTAGCTGGGGTAGGCACTCTACATTCATGAAGCTCTTAAACCCTGAGAACGGTGCAATACTTGCAGGTGAGGCCGGTGATAACATCGGGCGTGGCGGACGACGTTCAATATATTTTTTAGACGAAGCGGCACATATTGAAAGAGCTGAGAAAGTTGAGGCCGCTTTGGGTGATAATACCAACGTGCGAATCGACATTTCCAGCGTGAACGGTGTGGGTAACGTTTTCCACCGCCGACGGGAGAATGGCGTGGTATGGACACCTGATAGTAATATTGAGCCGGGTTATGTAAGAGTTTTTATAGCTGATTGGCGCGACCATCCGCTTAAAACACAAGAATGGTATGACAAACGTAAAGCGCGTTACGAGCGTGAGGGTATGGCTCACATTTTTGCACAAGAGGTTGACCGCAATTATGCCGCTGCTGTGAGTAATGTCGTCATACCTTATGATTGGATTGAAGCTGCTGTCAACGCTCATATTGACATTCCTTATCTGGCTGAGGTCGTGCCTGAGCATCTTAATGAATGGTATGCAGGGCTTGACGTGGCTGACGAGGGTAACGACCGGAACGCTTTGACGCTTAGAGAATGGGTAATATGGCGGTCAGTGGATGAATGGGGTGAAAGAGACCCCGGCTTGACAGCGCGTAAAGCTATTTTAGCGTGCAGAGAACATTCAGGACATATAACTTGTATGTATGACTGCATTGGTGTCGGCTCAGGTGTTAAAACAGAGTATAATCGGCTGACAACAGACGAAGGGGTTGTAGACGCGTATAAAATACCGTTTATTCCTTGGAACGCGGGGGCTAGTGTTATCAATCCTTGGGAAAGAATTATACCTGATGATAATGAAAGCTTGCAAAATAAAGATTTTTTTGATAACTTAAAGGCACAGGCTTGGTGGTCTCTCCGGACTCGGTTCTATAAAACGTTTAAAGCTAGGACTGAGGGTGCGGTCTATCCGGTTGATGAGCTTATCTCTCTTGACGGCTCAATGCGGTTATTAGAGCAATTAAAGAAGGAATTAGCTCAGCCGACAGTTGGACATAGTTCAAGACTTAAACTGCTTATAGAGAAAAAACCTGATGGAATGAGGTCACCAAACCTTGCCGACAGTGGAGTGCTTGCTTTCTTCCCTGTTGCGGACAACAATGGTGGTTTCTTAATAGGTTCGTATGGAGTATAACAATGCCTAAAGATTTATTAAAACGTTCTCCTGATATTGAAACAATGGTACCTTACTGGGATATGGTAACAGACATTATCGAAGGTGAAGAAGCAATTAAAGCCGGTGGAGAGAAATATCTACCGATGTTTCCTGATGAAAATGACAGGGATTACGATTTTCGTTTAGAGGTTGGTAAATTTACCAATATTTATCGAGATACACTCGAAGGTTTGGCAACTAAACCGTTTCAAGACGAGGTTAGTATTGTCGGCCAGAGTGTTGACCCGAAAATCAAAGAATTTGTTGAAGATGTTGACGGTTGTGGTAACAACTTATCCACATTTGCGGCACTTACATTTTTTAACGGTATTAATTACGCTATTGATTGGATTTTTATTGATTATCCGACAATACTTGATGCTGATAAAATCAGTATAGCGGAAGCTAAAGAACAACATATCAGAGCTTACTGGCGTCATATTTTAGGTAAAAATGTACTGGAAGTCCGTAGTCACATGGAAGGGTCTAAAGAGGTTGTTCATTATTTTCGTTATCAAGAGCCGAGTTACGGCGATGAACCGGTTAAAGTTCGGGTTTATGCTGAAGAATTTGATGAAACAGGTAAAAAACACATAATGTGGCATTTATATATGAAAGTCGACAATCCTACAGACCCTGAGGATGAATTTATCGAGATTGCAAGAGGTGAAATGTCTATAGGGTTTATACCTGTAGTTCCGTTTATAACAGGCCGTAGAGACGGTAACAGATTTAAATTTTATCCGGTTATGAAAGATGCGGCTACTTTACAAATCAAATTGTATCAAAACGAATCGGCACTTGAATATATCAAAGTTTTGGCTTGTTACCCGATGTTAGCCACAGATGGTCTAAAACCTAAACTCGATGCTAAAGGTACTCCTGAAAAAATTGCCGTCGGTCCGGGCAGAGTGCTTTATGGCGCTCCAAACACTAATGGCACCGGTGGTACTTGGAAATATGTTGAACCGAGCGCCAATAGCCTTGAATTTTTGAAAAAAGATATTGATAAAACTAAAACTGATTTACGTGAGTTAGGGCGTCAACCGCTTACTGCGATGTCGTCACAGCTTACAACGGTTACAACGTCCATTGCGGCAGGTAAAGCTAAATCTGCTGTGACAACATGGGCGTTGGCTCTTAAAGACGCATTAGAGAACGCTCTCTATATGACAATGCTTTGGGAGCAAAAAGAAGTTCCTGATAAAAAACAACCTGAAGTGTATGTTTATACAGGATTTGACAACGTGCTTGAAGATGGTTCGGATTTGGAAGAATTAGGTAAAGCACGTGAGCGTGGAGATTTATCTCAAGAAACATATTGGGAAGAATTGAAACGTCGTAAAATCTTATCGGCAGAGTTCACAGCGGAACGTGAGAAAAAACGTTTGCTTGAAGATATACCGACAGATGAAGTAGATTTATCTGAAGATGAAGCACCCACAACTGAAGAAAAGGATATTGAAAAATGAGTTGGAAATTAGATGAAAATAACAACATTGTATTAAAAGACGGTGACCCGGTTTATGTTGACGCTAATGGTGTTGAAAAAACCGTTGGTGTTGATACCATAGCTCGATTGAACAACGAAGCTAAAGAGCATCGTATTGCTAAAGAAGATGCCCTCGCTAAGTTAAAAGCTTATGAAGGTATCGACGCTCAAAAAGCTCGTGAAGCTTTGGAAACTGTTGCTAAACTTGATGCCAGTAAACTTATTGACACAGGTGAAGTTGATAAACTTAAATCTCAAATTACACAGCAATTTCAAACACAAATTGATGAGAAAAACAATGCTTACAACGATTTGAAATCTAAGTATGAAAATATGATTGTGGATAACGCGTTTAGCAATAGTGATTTCATTCGCAATAATGTAGCTGTACCGACAGATATGTTTGAGGCGAAATTCCGTAGTAATTTCAAGGTTGAAAACGGTGATGTTGTAGCTTATGGTTATGATGGGTCACGTTTGATGAGTAAAACTCGCGCCGGTGAATATGCCACTGTTGAAGAAGCTATGCAGATTTTAGCTGAAAGTCATCCACAAAAAGATATAATTCTCAAAGCTAATCCGGGTAGTGGTAGTGGTAGTGGTACCGGTGGTGGTTCTGCAGGTGGTGGACGTTATATGAAACGGTCTGATTTTGAAAAATTATCACCTGTTCAACAAGCTGATATTGCTAATAAGATGAGAAAAGGCGAAATTCAGTTGACAGATTAAAAAAAAGCTGTTAACGTATAATTGCCTGTTTTGGATTAAACAAGCGTGCTAGGTTGGATAACCTTTTTATTTAATCTCGGTGCGCTTGTTTTTTACGCACCAAATCAAAATGTTAAAAATAATTAATTGAAAGGTGCTTAATATGGGTAATGTTTTAACAAATATGATTCCAGCTCTTTATCAGGCTTTGGATGTTGTATCTCGTGAATTGGTTGGTTTTATCCCGTCAGTTGCTCGTGATTCTAGCGCTGAACGCGCTGCTTTGAACGAAGATATTATCGTTCCAATTAGTGTTCCACACTCTTTGGTAGATGTTGCTCCGGCTATGGCTGTACCGGAACCGTCTGATTTTACTGTTGATAATACCGTTATCAAAATTACCAATTCCAAATCTTATTCTTTTGGTTTGAACGGTGAAGAATACCGTGGTTTGGATAATGGTGTTGGAGCCAGCAAAATCCTGCAAGGTAACATTGAACAGGGTTTGCGTACTTTGTGCAATCAAATTGAAGCTGATATTGCTCTCGAAGCTGGTAACAATGCAGGTCATGTTTATGGTACTGCTGGTACTGCTCCGTTTGGTTCAAACTTGGGTGATGCTGCTGAAATTCGTAAACTTTTGGACGATGCCGGTACGCCGGCAGGTGAACGTTCACTTGTTATCAATACCAGTGCAGGTGTAAACTTGCGTAAACTTACTCAGTTGACTAACGTTGACAATGCTGGTACTTCTATGACTTTGCGTCAAGGTGAATTACTGGATTTGTTCGGTATGTCTCTGAAAGAATCTGCTGGTATCAAAGAGTTTGCTGCTGGTAACGCTACTGGTTTAACGGTTGCCGCCGCTACCGCTGGTGCTACCAAGTTGAAAGCGAGCGCTGTTACTTCTGGCGCTTTGAAGGTTGGTGATGTGATTACCATTGCCGGTGACAGCACGAAGTATATGGTAACGGAAATTCCGGCTTCTTTGGCCGCTAATGCTGAGTTCGGTATCGCTCCGGCTTTGCAAAAAGATGCCGCTGCTAATGCTGCTGTTACTGTTGCAGCTAACTCGGTACGTAACGTTGCGTTTACTCGTGGCGCTATTCAGCTTGTTACCCGCGCTCCGGCTTTGCCGGGTGGTAAAGACGCTGCAATCGACAATTATATGTTGACTGACCCGCGTTCTGGTTTAAGCTTTGAAGTTCGCGTTTACGAAGGTTATCGTAAAATGCGTATGGAACTGGCTTGTGCTTGGGGTGTTAAGACCATTAAACCTGAACACGTTGCGGCTCTCTTGGGTTAATCGTAAAAGGGCAGGGTTCACGCCCTGCCCAAACTTTTTAAGGAGAAGATTATGGCTGATATTGCTACAATTAAAGTTTTATATAAACCGGGTAAATATGAAATGGTTATCAATGAAACTGATTTTGATGAGAAAATCCATGAAAAAATCGGTAAACAACCGGCTACTACTCAACCGGTAAAACCTAAGGCTGATAAGCCTAAAAAAGCTAATGAAGATGATGAAGTTAAAGCTTTGATTGGAGAAGAATAATGTTTTACGGTAACGCAGATGATTTCAAAACCTATTTGAGCGAAAGAGGCCAAGAGGTTTCAGACGATTGGATGGATGAAGATATTGATGCTGCGTTACTCGTAGCGTCCGAATGGTTAGATAGTCAATACGAGGATTTATGGATTGGTTATAAAGTAACGTTTGAACAGGATAGGTCTTGGCCTCGTCGGAACGCTATGATTGCTACATATCCGTATCATATATATTCAGATACTGATATTCCTAATCAAGTAATTCAAGCGACTTACGAAGCTGCTAAACGTGAATTAACTAAAAAAGGTTCTTTAATGGTTGATTATCAACCGACACAATATCAAAGCGTATCTATTTATAATGCTGTAACTGTTGAATATAAAGATTCGGTATCGTCCGCGGGAGATATACAAGTTCAAATTCCGGTTGTTCAGAATTTAATGAGTATTCTCATTGACCCGAATAAAGGTGCAGATGGTAACGGTTTATCAGGACGCGCTGTGAGGGTATAATGGCTTTTTATGATGATATGCAGGAACTTGCAAGTTCGATAATGAAGAATTTTAAACAAGGTTCTGTTAAACTTGTACAATACAAAGAAACAAAAGGTGGTACACTTGATGAGCCTTCGGAAATGGCTGAAAACGTGTATGACCTTGATGCGACTGTAAGCGGTGTGAGTTATAAATATTTGATTAATAGTTATGCTGTTGCAAGCGATTTAACAGTTACAGCAGGTGTTATAAAAGGTGTAACACCGACAATAAATGATTTTATCGAAATTGAAGGTGTAAGACATAAAATTATTCGTGATATTTCAGCGGCACCTAATGCTGCCAGTGGTAAACCGGTTGTATGGCGGTTCATCTGCCGTAAGGGGTAGAAATGGCTACGACATTTGATAAATTTTACGCTTTACAAATCCCGGAAGTAAGGGATTTATTCATTGAAGCAATGAGAGATGTCTCTGACAATGCTAACATTGAAGAAATGATTAAAGCTATTGAAACAAATGATATTGACCGGTTAGTGCAAGCCAGTGGTTATAATGTTGTAGTTTTAAATCAAATTGTTGATAAAATTGAAGATATTTATGAACGCACTGGTAATATGATGGTTGACGGTTGGCCGAAATTGCGAAATGCTTTTGGTCTTGTAACACCAGTTTTTAATATACGTAATCCTACGGTAGAACACGAATTATCTGAATTTTCATCACGTTTCATTAAAGAAATAACTGATGAAATGCGTAAAAGTATTCAGGAGACTTTAACCGATGGCATGATACGTGGGGTTAATCCGCGTGAAACTGCTATTAACATTGTTGGTCGATATGACCCGAAAACACACAAGCGAATCGGGGGAACAATAGGATTAGCAAGCAATCAAGTTAAATGGGTTAATAGCGCTCGTACGTATTTACGGAATTTGGATGAGAGATATTTTTCATTGGGTTTACGGGATAAAAGATTCGATTCGATTGTTAGAAAAGCTATTGATGAGGGTAAAAGTTTAAGCAAGGAAAAAATAAGTCAATTAATAACAGCTTATGAAAGTAAAGCGTTGAAGTATAGAGCTGATGCTATTGCTCGTACAGAGACGATACAGGCGATAAACAGGGCGGAAAGGGCAGCAATAGCTCAACAAATTGAAGAAGGTCTTATAACGGCTGATTTAATCACAAAATGGTGGTCTAACAGCGCGGACGAACGTGTACGGTTATCTCATGTCGAATTAGGTAACAGGTATAATAAAAATAATCAAATAGGTTTTAACGAGCCTTTTGAAACATCAACGGGTTCTAAACTTTTATATCCGGGTGATACTTCTCTCGGTGCGGATGCAAGTGAGATTATACATTGTCGGTGTAAATGTATGTATCACGTTGATTTTGTAAAAGGAGTTAGAGACAATGGGTAAATTTGATTTTAATAAAGATTTCGGTGTTAAATTAGATAAAATTATTGCTAATACTGAAAAGAAAATGTTTGCGGTATTTAAAAATAGTTTTCAAGATTTAATTGAGGAAGCAAGCACACCAGTAAGCGCAGGTGGTAAAATGAGGGTTGATACGGGTTTTTTACGTTCAACTGGTTCAGGCGCTATTAACGCGATACCTGAAGGTGAATCTATCGGTCGTAAAAGGAATTTGGGTGAAATTGGTATTTTATCAGATTATATTGATTATAACTTTACGAGTAGTTTGCAGTCTTTATTGATAGGAATGAAACCGGAAGATACAATTTATTGGGGTTGGAGCGCAAATTATGCTTCAGTCAGAGAGTTTTATGATGGTTTTTTAACATCAGCTTGTCAGAATTGGAAAACTTATGTTGATGATAATACAAGGAGATTAAAAAAATGATT
>JAGCRL010000255.1 GCA_017964705.1 Alphaproteobacteria bacterium | reverse complement strand
TCCGCCATTACGCCATCCGAACAACAATTCTGCTTGTTTGGCCTCATGTGCTTCTGCCGGATTTTTCCCCTCTTTCAGCTCATCAAAATACTGATGTTGATTTGCAATTTTACTTCTTTCTTGTAACAGCTTAAAACTTTTTTTGCGATAATCAGCTAATTCCAAATCTTTCGCAACATATTTATATTGTACATACTGGTAAGCAGTTTCCAACACATCTGCTCGCTCTTCATCATCAAGAGAGACTAAATCCACTTTATCTTTTTTAATAATATCCTTAAAGACGCGTTTTTGTTCGGAATTCATCTGCCGCGCCCGATATTTAAGCTTAGATTGCCGGCTCGGACGATAATTAACCGATTGCACAAACCCCGGAACCCGATGTACGGCTTTTAATGTAGCAAGCGGTACGGTATAAAAAGAAAAATCCTTGGCAAAATCAAGTTCCGGTTTTACTGCTTCTAACATTAAAAGTAACACATATGAACAATTTTTAGAAGCAAAATAATAGCGGATATGTGCGTCTTGCATTTCCCACATATGTGCGGTAAAAAGTGCTAATTCTTCATCACTAAAATTTAACTGGTATTCCCAGATATCCCTGTTTTCGATATTATTATACAAATTAATCACATCATAATAAGGATGCAATCCGAAATGTCCGTAATAACCTCCCCATAAACCTTTAAGCACATATAAAGCACCATGTTCATCACCGGTATCCGCACCAAAATTTGCCCCATGCGCTAAAAGTTGAGTTCCTTTTCTTTTAGTATCAATTCTAAACAACGTATGCCCAAACATAGAAGATGGATTATTCATATATGCATCAGTAAAAAGAAGCGTTACTGCTTTAGGTTGTACATCACTCAAATATTGCTGATATTCTTTACAATCATTTAAATCGCCGCTGACTTTTCCCTCTTTTTTGAGCAACATAAACCGTGCCGGAAAATCACATTTTTTTACATTACCTTTTTCATTAAAAAGACGGACAGCTTCATTATATTCAGCCTCGGGATTATATCTCCCTTTTTCATTTAAAAAGAAATTCCCTTTTTCGATAACGGAAACATAGCCGTTTCCGCTTTTTTGATAATGCAAAAGCTTAAGCCATTGCGGCGCAAAAGCACCTTCCGTTGCCCAAGCTGAAACGGGCAACAAAAAAAACATTAAACTCCATAAAATCTTTTGCATTTTTAATCACACAAAAGGGGCGTAGTTACCCCACACCCCCTTTCAAACAACAAAATTAGGCGTTTGCCAATTCCATCATCTTCAAAGCCAAATCAACGGCTTCAACATTTTCATCTGTAAACAGATAAGCAAAATTTTGTTGTGCAGCTGCACCCAATTTTTCGCTATCAACATTCAAAATACCGGCAATTGTATCGATTGTTTCACCGCGAGCGGCAGAAACATCCATTGCAAATTGCTCCATATTATTTTCAATCACGGCCAAAACCATTCTGCCTGTACCGCCTGTTACACGACCGTTAGGATCACAACCGGAAGTACCGAATGTAATACCAAAAGTATTTGTTCCAAATGAGTTATTGGTTGTAACAGCCAAAACTTGCGGAATAATACCGGATTGACCACGCCATGCCATAGAACCTAAACCGCAACCACCGGTAGAGTCAATAGCACTTGCAGGCTGAGAAACACAAATTGCTGCTGCAAAAACAGCACCCAAAAGTAAATTCTTTTTCATTTTAAACTCTCCTATTTACAATAAATTGAATAACTTTCTGGAGCATAAATACCCCAGGTTAAACCATTCAATAAGCCATCGAGGAATGAATGATGTGTATCAATCGAGCTAACCCCTTTAGCACCACAAATTTCATTTGGATTATAATCCTTTTCTTGCCCTAAGCCCCAGAAGATAAAATGACTTGTACCTTCATAGCTAGGAATTGTCGCACGACGGCCATCTAAATCAAACCGTTGAGTACTACATGCAGACAACGCTAAAGCCAAACTCAGACACATAATAGTCTTTTTCATAAAATTTCTCCTTGTTAAATCATAACATGCTAATAATATCATATTACCCTTGGTTGTATAGCACAAAGTTTAACTAATTAACAGCAGAAAGTAACCATCTGATTTTATAATATTTTTCCGCCTTAACCAACCATATTTTATTTTTATAAAAAAATTTTACTTGATTTATTTTTTTTATCACCTATACTCTTGCGAAGATATGAGTTAAACGAGCTGACTGTACCACTGTGGTTGCAGTCAAATTTTTTCAAACTAAAAAAACATCACTACTGCAGTACATTACTGCAGCAACATTATTTTTGTTAGGAGAAATAAAATGGAAAAATTCCCTTTAACCAAAAAAGGATTTTTACGGTTAGAACAGGAACTGAAAAACTTAAAAGGTATAGAACGCCCAAACATTATTGCGGCAATAGCTGAAGCACGTTCACATGGTGACTTATCAGAAAATGCAGAATATTCCGCAGCAAAAGAAAAACAAAGTTTTATTGAAGGACGTATTCAAGAACTTGAAGCTGTTGTTAGCCGTGCACAAGTAATCGATCCGACAGAAGTTCAAGGCGATGTTATTCGTTTTGGTGCAACCGTGGCCGTTGTTGATGTTGATACAGATAAAGAAAACAAATACCAAATTGTTGGCAACTATGAAGCCGATATTAATGAAAATAAAATATCATTATCTTCTCCTTTAGCAAAAGCTCTCATTGGTAAAGAAGTTGGTGATGAGGTAGAATACACTGCACCAGGTGGCAAAAAAACTTTTGAAATTTTAGAAATTTCGTATATCTAAAAACAAACGCTTTTTATACTTATTTAAAAGTCGGAAAATTTTCCGACTTTTTTTTATGAGGAGAAGATAATGAAAAAAGATACCGACACCACCGCTTACAGATACGATTATGCCGATAAATGCGACTGCAGTGAAGATGATAAATGCGGCTGCGACTATCCCAATAATATGAAACACGACTTCAATAATTCTAAAACCGCAACTAAAACGGCAACTCTTGGAAAAATGGCGCCAAACTTTACAGCCCAGGCACTATTAAGTAACAACACCATGATCGAAAATTTTAATTTTTATAACTATACTAAAGGTCATATTGCGGTATTATTTTTTTATCCGGAAGACTTTAGTTTTACTTGTCCGTCAGAATTATTGATGCTTAACCAGGAATTAAATGCCTTTAATCGCCGCGGCACCAAAGTTTTGGCCTTATCAACCGATTCCATCTATTCTCATATTGCATGGAAAGAACTGCCACCCCATAAAGATGGTATTGCTGATATAAGTTT
>JAGCRL010000254.1 GCA_017964705.1 Alphaproteobacteria bacterium | reverse complement strand
ATCTGCCACTGACGATTTAAGTAAAACACCAGAAGACATAGAAAATACCAGAATTCTTTTTGTGGACGATGAAAATTCTGTAAGAACTTTTGCTCTAAGAGCACTCCGCAAAAAAGGGTATGATGTTGTTGGTGCCAGCTCTGCAGAAAACGCCTTAGAAATATTTGCTAAAGATAAAAATTTCCAACTTTTAATCACCGATATGGTTATGCCGGGGCAAAACGGTATAGAATTGGCTAAAAAAATTCTTGAGGAAACACCTGATATTAAAATAATTTTAGCTTCTGGTTACTCAGAAGATATTCTAAAAGGAGAATTTGCCGATATTGAAAATATGTCATTCATACCAAAGCCATTCAGCTTAGGCGATTTAACTCAAAAAGTTTACGAGGTATTGCAAAGTAAATGAAATCTCTCTACAACGACAAAACAAAACAATATCTGTTAAAATTTGCAACCAACGCCTATTTAGGTGAAGAAGACTTTTTAGTAACCGCTTGCAATGAACTGGCATACAAAACCATCACCTTATGGCCTTGCTGGTCCCATTTTGCATTAGACATTTTTGGTCCTCAAAGTTGTGGTAAATCGCACTTGGCTCATATTTGGATAAACCATATACAAAGAACCCTCCAAAAGCCAATAGAAATACCAATCTTACCAGCATCAGCCATTAATATGAAAAACGTCAATAAATTTATTAATAAATATCAGTACCTGGTAGTAGAAAATATTGATACTAATATTCATGAAGAAGCTTTATTTCATCTTTATAACGCTTACAACACGCCGGAACATTTTATTTTATTTAACTCTCTAATACCTTTATCCAAAATTCTATTTAAATTGCCGGACTTGCAATCCAGATTAAACACTGTTCCAACAGCAGAAATATTACTGCCTGATGATGAAATGCTAACTGCTTTAATTGCCAAATTATTTAATGACCGACAAATTATGATTTCACAAGAGATTTTGGATTATATCTTAAAAAATGCCGAACGCTCATTTAATTATATCTCCCGCTTAATAGAAGAAATAGATGACATTTCTTGGATATATGGACGCACAGTAACAATCCCCATTGTTCGCGAAGCCATGAAAAATCTTAGCAAAAATCAACAATTGGATTTGTTTACATGACCTCACACTATAACAAAGATATTAACGGTTGGATTATTTTAGATAAACCGCAAGGAATAAGTTCAAACCAAGCTTTACGAAAAATTCAATATTTATTACAAGCCAAGAAAGCCGGACATATCGGAACCCTGGATCCTTTTGCAACCGGAGTTCTACCTTTGGCTTTTGGTGAAGCAACCAAACTAATTCCTTATCTGGAAAGCTCGGAAAAAACTTATGAATTCACTTTGAAATTTGGTCAAGCAACAACTACGGATGATACCGAAGGTGAAATAATAAAAACATCACCAAAAATTCCGCTTAAATCAGAAATTGAGCAGATTATTCCTCAATTTATCGGAGAAATAACGCAAATTCCTCCAAAATATTCTGCCATTCATATCAATGGTGAACGTGCCTATAATTTAGCTCGCAATGGCAAAGATTTTACCGTTCCTGCACGGTTAATCAGCATCAAAAGTTTAAAATTATTAGAATACAAAAAAGAAACCACCAGTGCAAATTTCAGAGTTACCTGTTCTAAAGGAACATATATCCGCACACTAGGTAAAGATATAGCAGAAAAACTCAACACTTGCGGTCATTTAACAGCACTTCGCCGCACTCAAAGTGGTTTTTTTAATCTCTCTGATACGATTTTACTGGATAATTTAAAAAATATGTTATATAAGACTTCCGGAGCTTCTCCGATTCTGCCTGTTGAAACATTTCTGTGCGACATCACGGTTATCGCTTTAACAGCAGATGAAACTCTTAAGCTTAAAAGCGGACAACCAATTGATTCTACAAATTTTAAAACGGTTGATAAGGTTGCGGCTGCCTGCTATAATAACAAGCTTATAGCCCTCGTTAAGCATCAAGAAAATTTCTTAATGCCGATTCGAGTATTTAATCTTTAACATATAAAAAAAGGAAAAATAGAGATGTCGATTACAAATGAAAAGAAACAAGAAATTATTGCTAAATATGGCACAAAACCAGGTGATACAGGTTCTCCGGAAGTTCAAATTGCTATCTGGACACACAGAATCAATGCTTTGATTGAACACTTTAACACCCATAAGAAAGACCTTCACTCACGTTTAGGTTTAATGAAAATGGTTGCGCGCCGTCGCCACTTGTTAGATCACTTAAAATCAACAAGTGAGGAAAGATATCAAACATTGATTAAGAAGTTAGATTTACGTAAATAATGTTTGAGACAAATAGCGGGGCAATGGGGCTCCGCTATTTGCAAAATCCTGACATATTGTTAGGTGTGGTAGTATATTGTAAGGAAAGGTAAAAAAATATGGTCAATTGGAACGTGTGCCGCAAAGAATTAGAATGGGGCGGTCGCAAATTAGTTTTAGAAACAGGTAAAATAGCAAAACAAGCAACCGGTGCAGTTTATGCCAGTTATGGAGATACTGTTGTTGTTGCAACTGTATGTGCTGCAAAAGAAGCAAAAGCCGACCAAGATTTTTTCCCTTTAACTGTCAACTATCAGGAAAAATACTATGCAACCGGTAAAATACCCGGTGGTTTCATGAAACGTGAAGGTAAACCTTCTGAACATGAAGTATTAGTGTCTCGTTTAATAGACAGACCTATTCGTCCGCTATTTCCTGATGCTTTCAAAAACGAAGTGCAAATTGTATGTACTACAATTGCACATGATAAAAAAACAGATTCAGATATATTGTCAATTGTTGCCGCTTCGGCTGCTTTGGCTATTTCTGGCATTCCGTTTTTAGGACCGCTCGGTGCAGCTAAAGTTGGCTACATCAATGGTCAATACGTTTTGAACCCGACAATTGAAGAGTTAAAAAATTCTGAATTGGACTTAACCGTTGCTGGAACCAGTGAAGGTGTTTTAATGGTTGAATCAGAAGCCAATGAGCTACCAGAAGATACCATGTTAAACGCTGTAATGTTTGGTTTTGATAACTTCCAAAAAGTTATTAATATGATAAACGAACTCAAAAAAGAAGCTGGTAAAGAACCATGGGAAACACCGGTATTTCCGCCTGAATTTGATACTCTTTATGCTCGTATAGAAAAAGATTTTCGTTCCAAATATGAAGAAGCTTTTAATGAAACCAACAAACAAAAACGCGTTACTCGCTTAGGAGAATTGAGTGAAGAAATTAATGCCACAATTGATCCTGAAAATGAAATAGAAACGCGCTACGCCTTAGATGCCATCGAAAAGTTAATGCATTCTGTTATGCGTGAAAAAGTTCTAAGCACCGGAGTTCGTATTGACGGACGTGATACCAAAACTGTTCGTCCGATAACCTGCGAAGTAAATTTATTGCCGACCACCCATGGTTCTGCCCTATTTACCCGCGGAGAAACACAAGCTCTGGTTGTAACCACTTTAGGAACAGCAGAAGATTCTCAGATTATCGATGGTTTGTTGGACGAAGAACGTCAAGAATTTATGTTAAACTATAACTTCCCACCATTCTCAACCGGAGAATGTGGTCGTTTAGGTTCACCCGGCCGTCGTGAAATTGGTCACGGCAAATTAGCTTGGCGTGCAATTCACCCTATGATGCCAAAAGAAAAATCCGCATTTCCATACACTGTTCGAGTTGTATCAGACATTATGGAATCAAACGGTTCATCTTCTATGGCAACCGTATGCGGTTCTGTTTTATCTTTAATGGATGCCGGCGTACCTTTGAAAAAACCTGTTGCCGGTATTGCTATGGGTTTAATTAAAGAAGATGACGGACGTGTTGCGATTTTACTCGACATTTTAGGTGATGAAGATCACTTAGGTGATATGGACTTTAAGGTTGCCGGTTCTGCCGACGGTGTAACAGCTTTACAAATGGATATTAAGATTACATCCATTACCAAAGAAATTATGCACCAGGCCCTTGTTCAAGCACATACCGGACGTATCCACATTTTAGGTGAAATGGCAAAGGCATTAGCTGCACCGCGTGCTGAAATTTCACCACGTGCACCACGAATTATTTCTATCAAAATACCGGTAGATAAAATCCGTGAAGTTATTGGCACAGGTGGTAAAGTTATTCGCGAAATCATCGAAAAAACCATTACCTAAATTGATATTGACGATGATGGAACAGTAAATGTTGCTGCTGTAGAGAAAAAAGATGCAGATGCAGCATTGGCAATGATTAATGACATTGTTGCTGTTCCGGAAGAAGGCAAAAACTACCATGGTGTTATCACTAAGATTATGGACTTTGGAGCCTTTGTTCGTTTCTTAGGTTCAACCGAAGGATTGGTTCATATTTCAGAAGTTAAGAACGAACGCATTGCTTCTGTTTGCGACTTCTATAAAGAAGGTGATAGCATTTGGGTTAAATGCTTAGGCACTGATAACCGTGGCAAAATTAAACTTTCTGCCAAACGCGTTAACCAAGAAACCGGTGAAGATGCCTAACTAACTCACCAAATAAACAATAAAAACTCCCTTTT
>JAGCRL010000253.1 GCA_017964705.1 Alphaproteobacteria bacterium | reverse complement strand
CATGCATTTAAAAGAATTAAAAGACAAATCTCCTAAAGAGTTACTTAGTCAAGCAGAAGAACTTGGAGTTGAAGATGCATCATCTATGCGTGTTCAAGATTTAATTTTTGCTATTATGAAAAAAGTAGCAGAAGATGATAATACTATTTATGGTGACGGTGTTATAGAGGTAATGCAAGATGGGTTTGGTTTTTTGCGTTCTGCTCAATCAAATTATTTAGCCTCTGCTGATGATATTTATGTATCTCCTCAACAAGTTAAACGATATGGTTTACGCACCGGTGATACTGTAGAAGGAGAAATTCGTGCTCCGAAAGAAAATGAACGTTATTTTGCTTTAACAAAAATTAATACCATAAACTATGATGATCCGGAAAAATCAAAATTACGCGTTAACTTTGATAATCTTACTCCACTCTACCCTACAGAAAAATTAAATTTTGATATTATTTGTGGTGATAAGGATTATACTACACGTGTTATAGATTTGGTTTCTCCACAAGGTAAAGGACAACGCGGCTTAATTGTGGCTCCTCCTCGAACCGGTAAAACTGTGATGTTACAAAATATAGCACATGCTATAGCTACCAATCATCCGGAAATATTCTTAATTGTTTTGTTAATAGATGAACGTCCGGAAGAAGTTACAGATATGACTCGTTCTGTTAAAGGTGAAGTTATTTCTTCAACTTTTGATGAACCAGCTGCACGTCACGTTCAAGTTGCAGAAATGGTTATAGAAAAAGCTAAGCGTTTGGTGGAAACAAAGAAAGATGTAGTTATTTTACTAGATTCTATTACACGTTTAGGTCGTGCATATAACAC
The DNA here is from genome assembly GCA_017964705.1 of Alphaproteobacteria bacterium. GTDB lineage: Bacteria > Pseudomonadota > Alphaproteobacteria > RF32 > CAG-239 > CAG-267. Next base: position 1,670 of record JAGCRL010000253.1, on the reverse strand, counting down.
TGTTGTTCCTTCATCTGGTAAAGTTTTAACAGGTGGTGTAGATGCAAACGCTCTTCAACGCCCTAAACGTTTATTAGGTGCTGCAAGAAATGTTGAAGAAGGTGGTTCTTTAACTATTATTGCTACAGCATTAATTGATACCGGCTCACGTATGGATGAAGTTATTTTTGAAGAATTTAAAGGTACCGGTAATTCAGAAATTATTCTTGATAGAAAATTAACAGATAAACGTCTTTTCCCAACAATTGATGTAACACGCTCCGGAACCCGTAAAGAAGAATTATTGGTAGATAAAGCAACATTAAATAAAATGTGGCTTCTTCGCCGCGTTTTAATGCAAATGGGTATGACAGATGGTATGGAGTTTTTACTTGATAAACTCCGCACCACTAAAGATAACCAAGATTTCTTTGATACAATGAATAGTTAATATAACAATGTATTTAAATAAAGAAAAATGCTTTAGATTAATAATTTAAACCGTTTTTTTGTTTGACTCTGATATAATTTTTCTTTAAAGTGGCAAAAGTAAAATTTATAATTATAACAGCTAATTATTAACAAATTAAAATATTATTAAATTATGTTTCAATATCAACTTGATCGGTTAAGTCGCAAATATTTTGGGGTGCCTGGAATATTTGTAGAAGGTTATTGTGATGGTCATATCTTAAAAAGTAAAGAGGGTGATATTTATTTCATTAACGACAAGGAAAAAATATATCTTCTTGCTAAAAATGCCGATGTTTATCCAATATGTATAGCTCATTACCCGCTTCCTCAAATAATAGAAGATTTGCAAGATAAATTGGATTCTTTCGGACCTTATTCTGAAGAGATGCTTTCGGCGCATTTTGCTTATTACAATGAAAACATGGAAAAGAGACTATACTTTGTGCTCAAATATAAAAATTCTTTTGAGCCGAAAGTTTTTATTTGGATGCCTGGTGGTTATCAGGAAATTCCATCTGTTTATATTGGTGGTATTTCAAAAGCTATTATTGCTGCAGGAAAACTATTGCTGTCAGAAAATTGCTATCGCTATAACAGTATTAAAATGAAACGATTACTTCTGGCTCCTGAGTACATACTGTTTTGGGGTGGCGAAAGTCAGTTGGTTAAATCTTACGTTAATAACGGCAAGCTAGATTTTGTTCCATTAGGTCGTTTTGTAAGGCTAACTAAAACTGGTGTAAGTAATCTACTGGAAGTCAAAGAAGAGAATAAGTTTGCTTTATATCATATTAGCAAAACTCTTAACCTCATAGCTTATACGCCATTTGAGAACGGGTTCGAAATTGATGAAAAAAACGGCAAAGTTATAACCCATGCGGCAATAATGAGCTGTGGTGTGCAAAATATTACTCGTACCTATGTTTACAAAAAGGGAAAGTATAAGAAAACTTGAGTTTTTTCTTTAGTAAAGAAATCCGTTGAAAACAAATATTTCAGCGGATTTCTTTTTTACAAAAATAAAATTTTTTCCACTTCTTTCATATCAAAACAAATATTTTTAACCCCTATTTCTTTTACTCTATTGATGTAATTGTTATTTTTATACATCTCACTACCTAAAAAAGCGATTAAATCAATTTCTGCTTTTTGTGCCGCACGCATGCCGACAATAGAATCTTCCACAACAATACAATCTTCTTTTTTTTCTCCCATTT
>JAGCRL010000252.1 GCA_017964705.1 Alphaproteobacteria bacterium | reverse complement strand
TAACCATGTTACAAACAAAAGGCACTTCCTAAGAAGTGCCTTTTTATTAAGAGTTTGTACAGTAACACTTAAAATTAGTGTTTTTTCTTTACAAGTGCCGCTTTCTTCAGCAACCCCTCATACTGATATGCAAACAAATGTGATTGAACTTGCGTAATAAAGTCCAAAGTAACTTGTACCACGATGAGAAGTGTTGTTCCGCCCAAAACAAACGGAACATTTAATTTTGCAATTAAAATTTCCGGCAAAATACACAAAGCTGCCAAATAGAAAGCACCTAATACCGTTAGACGTGTAACAACATAGTCTAAATATTCAGCTGTATTTTTACCAGGACGAATACCGGCAATAAATCCGCCATGCTTTTTCAAATTTTCAGCTGTTTCTTCTGGATTAACCACCACTGCTGTATAGAAAAACGCAAAGAATATAATCAACCCTGCATATAAAATCAAATAAAGCGGTTGACCATGACCTAAATAACGACTTAAGGTCTGCACCCATTCCGGCCCGTTATTAGCCCAAATATTGGCAACTGTAATCGGTAACAATAACAATGCACTGGCAAAGATTGGCGGAATAACACCGGTTGGATTAACCTTTAATGGTAAATGAGAACTTTCTGCAGAAGTTACCCGCAAACCAACTTGACGCTTTGGATATTGAACCAAAATTTTTCTTTGAGCCATTTCAACTTTCAAGATGATGAAAACTAAAGCAATACTCATCAAGAACAAGCCCAAAATAACTATCGGAGACATAGAACCGATACGACCTAATTCTAAGGTCTGAGCAATCGCAGATGGAATATTGGCAATAATACCGACGGTAATAATCAAAGAAGAACCATTACCTACACCGCGTGATGTAATTTGCTCACCCAACCATACAATAAACATCGTACCACCGGTTAGGGAAATAATTGTTGAAAATACAAACGTATACGGTGCAATAACAACCGCGCTCGAACCATCACTGTTTGCCAAGCTCATCAAACCCATTGCAATACCGTATCCTTGTACAACTGTAATTAACACCGTTAACAATTTGGTATAATGAGTCATCTTACGATGTCCGGCTTCACCTTCTTTTTTAAGAGCTGCTAAAGACGGAACAATAGATTGACCGAGTTGTAAGATAATAGAAGCCGAAATGTATGGCATAATATTCAGGGCAAAAATAGTCATACGTTCCAATGCACCACCGGAAAACATATTAAACATCCCCAAAAGACCATTTTGATGTCTGGCAAAAATTTCTGCTAACACTCTTGAATCAATACCCGGCAACGGAATAAATGTTCCTAATCTGAACACAATCAATGCCATTAATGTAAACAACAAACGCTTATGCAAATCCGTAGCTTTACTAAATACGGATGCATCCATGTTCGCTGCCATTTTTTCTGCTAATGATACCATCTTTATTTCCTTAAAATTATTAATTCTCATAACCTAAGAGAGCCACCTTAATCAGGCAAACTCCCCCAAATTTGACTTAACATAATACATAAAATTTAATTTTACCTTAAAAAACTTCATTTTTTCCACTATCTTTTAAAATATACTACAATATAAAAAAAAAGATAGACAAAGAATGCCCTATCTGATATACTGATTAAAACGATGTGTCAAGAAATAAAATAAAAAGAGAGATAAGATGGCTAATTTGAAAAAAAGACTGTCCATGACAGCTATTATTACAACCGGTCTTACTATAGGAAATCCTCAACCTTCAGTGTCTCCTGAAAATACGGGAAATTCAAAAGCACCAACCGTAACCAAAACAACAGCATCAAAACGACCAGCTTCATCTGCCACCCCACCCCAAAAAAGAAAACCGCAACAAGTATATCACAAATTTACAGAAATTCCGGAAATACCCGATGCAGATGCCTATTTATATACCCCGAAAGAATATACTTACGTTATGGATGGAGATGCCTGGCAAAAACATGGGCAAGTAAAACTAAAACGTGTATTAACTGCAGAAACCCCGCAATTAAGTCTTTTAACACCTATTTATTGCCGAGAATGCAAAGAACGTTCCCCTAAAGCAGGTGAAGACTCCAAAGTAACCTATGATTTAGATTTATGCCTCAGAAGTAGCTCAGGCACCTTTTATGGCCCCACCCAAATGAACCGTGATGCTATAAAAAAATTCTTAAAATATCTTTTGGCCAACCCTAAAACAAGACCATATGTTAATAAATATTTCAAATCTTTGGCAAAAAACAAAAATGTTGCTGAGTTAGCTCAAGAACTTCACGATGCATTTTATAACGAAGATGGTTCCTTAAAAACCTTTGAAGAATGTAAAGGAATTAACAATAATAGTTGTTACATAAACTTAGCGTTAACAGAAGATGCTGCCAAAATTTATCTGTCCCTGGCTAAAGAAATACCAGAAGATGTGTTTTTAACAGCACTTGAAACATACCAATTACGTTATTTTGGCATTGCCCGCACAAATGGGCCGATAACAGTTGTCAAAGCTTGTGCGCAATCATGCGGATATAATAACGTAACCCGGCTGCCACCATACGTCATTGGAGCAATTTACTGCCACATAAACTGGAAGGGAAATGGCACCTTTGTTCTCAAAGCAGTTGCAGGAAAACCATTACCAACCGTTGCAAAAGCTAAAAGCTGGGTAGATGGGAAGGGTCCCAAAGGAGTTCAAGCTCTGGCCGAACAAACCATTTTAACCCCTAAGCTGATTGAAGAATACCAAATGATGGGAGTTCCCGGAGCTCAAGAATTAAAGGAAAAATATGATCAAGCCGTAAAACAAGCAGAAGCAACAGCAAAAACCCCAAAAAGATCTGCTCAGCATAAAACTATAAAATCAGATACATTTTTAGCAATGGCCGCAAAACTTCATAATGGTCATATCTAAACACGAACAAAATCAAACCATACCGGCCGACGCCCCTCTCGTATGGCTTTTTGCTGATATTTGGTTTTTACCCAATCTTTAGGCTCATGCTTCCAATCATTACCGCACTTAGCCGTCCATTTAAACTGCTTATTTTCATGCATTGTTCTTAACACGTGCCGTTTATATATCGGATGGTCTGTTGCCACCCTAAAAAGACCGCCTTTTTTTAACACACGGGCAACCTCTCTTAAATTATCCGGATTAACAAACCGCCTTCCGGCATGTTTTTTCTTCGGCCATGGATCCGGAAACAATAAAAATATTTTATCAAAAAAAGCTGTCGGAATCTTTTCAAATAATAACCGCACATCATCATCATAAATTCTAATATTATGCACCGGATAAGCCGTTGCCACAATTTTTTCCGGCAATTGCGCCCCATCTCTGACGCCACTGATAAGTGTTAGCAGATTTGCCACACCGTTTTGGAACACTTCCACTCCGACATATCCATTATCTGGATGATTCTGGGCTTGTCCGAAAATATGCTGCCCGTCACCAAAACCAATGTCCAAGCAAATCTCTTTTTTAGGTTTTTCAAACAATGTCTCTTTATTAAAATCTTTTGCCTCGCTAACAC
>JAGCRL010000251.1 GCA_017964705.1 Alphaproteobacteria bacterium | reverse complement strand
CTTGATTTTCGGGTTTGTTTTTGTTTTAATGACGATATGATTAAAAACATATTCTTTTTTTGTATTACTTTTGGGGTATTAGCCTGTTTGTGCACCTTTCATTGTTGGTTAGGATGGCACACTTTTTGGTGGGGGGGTGATACCGCTTCGATGGTTTTATTGGATATGTGCGGATGGCACCCGGTTATAGTCGCTTGGATTTTAAAGGGTATATATGTTTTTACAGGGATTCATATTTATCCGTTATTATTGTTGCAAATAAAACCGTTTTATTTGGCTGTTTTTATCATCATTTGGTCGGTTTATTATCGTTGGCATAGCATCTTTGCTTTTTTGTTGCTTTTGTTGTTTTGTACAAGACAATTTTATTTGTTGCCGGTTGAATTATTATCAACATCATTTTCTGCTGCATGGGTTTTATTACTGTATTCATTAGTTGTTTATTCGGTATTGAATCCGTTAAAAAAGAGAGCAACCAAAATAATTTTTTATACCATTACAGCCATTGTATTTTTTGTTGCATTAAACAGTCGGGCTAATGCCATCATTCAAGTATGGCCGATAACTTTAATTTGGGTTGGTCAATATTTAAACAAAAAAGAATTAAAAATTTGGTCTTATTTAAGAAAATTTGTTTTTTATTCTTTTTTGAACGGGGTAGCCTGTATAACTTTAATTTTTTCATCAAATGCTGTTATGGTAAGTTCTGATTTGGAAAATGTATATCCAGCAACTCCAACATTTGTTCATCAAATAGTCGGCGCTTGTGTTCCCGCAAATGATAAAAGTTGTTTTGATGAATCATGGTGGACACCCGAATGGAAAAATATGAAAGATCGATGGCTCGCATTGGGTACAAAATATAAAGAATTTCCTCTTTTAGCTGATGCATTTGCAGCATCATGGCGACCATACAAACCCTTTAAACATCATGCTAAACTGAAAGATTTACATAAAAAATGGATATATGCAATAACAAAACATCCTGGTAATTTTATAAATCACATTTTACCTTTCTACAAAAAAATGTGGTTTTTAAGTTATAAAGATGAGCCCATCATAAAAACAAAAATTTTACCAGACGATGCTTTTGAGGAAGCTTCATATTATCCCAACCCTTTATCGGAAAGGGAAAAACAGCAACGACATGAGCTTGCGAGTCAAATAAAACCGGCAGAATTCAGAATCTTTTGGGATAGAAAAAGAGATTTTTATGGTCGACTTCTGACAGACTATGGTCCTTTTGTAGACGCCATATATTTTGTTGTGCTCAATTTTATTCTGTTTTTCATTGGATTGTTTTTGTGGTTGAAAAAACGATGGGATAATGACCGATTGCTTTTAATGGGGGTAGCATTGGGTGGTGTTTTAAGTAATATCTTAATCCCGTTATTTACACCGGCAACATGGATACGATATATGCACCCCGTCTATACGTGTGGAACGGTCGGGCTTTGTATATTTATTCCGATGGCAATTTCAATGGTGGTAAATTCAACTTACTGGAAAAAGATTAAAAAGAAAAAGGTATCGTCATGAAAAATATAGTTATAGGTGCGGGTCCGGCCGGAATAACGGCAGCATATAAATTATCCGATCAAACACAAGTAGAAGTGTTTGAAAAGGCAAACTATATTGGCGGTATATCAACAACATTGGATTTTGATGAAAATAAAGTGGATTTGGGTCCTCATCGCTTTTTCACGCGTTCCGAAAAAGTTCAACAATTTTGGGAAAGTATTTTACCGCTTCAAGGCACACCGACAATAGATGATACCGAATTGCAACGTGCACCATTACCCGTTTCCGATTTACCCGGTGCGCCCGACCCCGAAAAGACGGATAATGTTTTGTTGAACAGGCATCGGTTGACACGCATTTATTACCGCAAACATTTTTTTGATTATCCGATAAAATTATCGTGGAACACAATCAAAGGTATGGGTTTTGTCAATATGATAAAGATTGGCTTTACTTACGGTTGGGCCCTTATATTCAAGAAAAAAGAAACCAATTTGGAAAATTTTTATATCAACCGTTTTGGAAAACACCTTTATCAAACATTTTTTAAAAATTATACAGAGAAAGTATGGGGCATAGAGTGCAATAAAATTTCTGCCGAATGGGGTGCTCAACGGGTTAAAGGTATTTCTATTACTAAAATATT
>JAGCRL010000250.1 GCA_017964705.1 Alphaproteobacteria bacterium | reverse complement strand
TGGATAATCAAGCAGATCTTAATCAGTTTAGAGTGGCCGGTTTGCAATCTATTCCTTTGCCGCATGATATTAATCGTAGAGCACGAGCTAATGTTCCGGCTTATAATGCACCTTCTACCGCAGATATGCGGGTACGTCCGGATACACCGCGCTCAATGATGTATCCAATAGGAGAAGAGCGTGAAGAGGCAGATGCTTGGAAAAATGAGTGGTTTGACCCGAATTTTAATAAGCTGAGCGCAGATGATAAGGTTATGCAATCACATGATAAACGGGTACAGGCTTATCTTAAAAGATTTAATCGTTGTAAAGACAGCAAAGCCGATCGGTTTGATATGGAAATGGCAATGCTTGATAATAAAGAGTTTGCTAAAAATGCCGCTTATGTTTCACAGACAATGGAATCTATTGAGCAATGCTATGATGACTTGGGAATGGAAATCATTGAAAATTTATATGACGATGATAATGATGTGTTGCGGCGCTATAACAAAGATGTGGAACAATTTAGAGTGAAGAGTGCGGCGCCCAGTTTTGATTCAAGATATTGTGAAGGTGGAGTATGCTCTTTTTCTGCGGTGGCAATGCTACAACGTGAAAAATTTGATGATTTTCGTGCTTATTTGAGCAGATTGGTGATGGATGCGCCTATTACTCAAGAGATTACAGATCCTACTCTGAATGAAGATGAACCATTGCCTTGGGAAGATGGTGGAGATGATGTGATGGTTGACGAGGACGGTATTCCTTATGTTGATGAGGACGACCTCTGATGGGTGAGCTGATACATCCTTATGAAAATCCATATCTTATCGGACATGATGATGAAGTTAAAATGTTTCTTTCGGCGTATAATTCCGGAACTTTACACCATGGGTGGTTGATTACCGGAGATGAAGGAATCGGTAAAGCAACTTTAGCTTATAAAATTGCGAGATTTTTGCTGTCGGCTAAGGATGGTAAAACCTATTCTTCGCTGGATATTGATGCGGATAGTCCGGTGTTTGCACAAGTGGCGCAAAAATCACACCCGGATTTTAAGGTGCTGGAACGTGATTTTACGGAAACAGATAAGAAAAAGTTGATTAAAGCAATTAACGCCGGTGAAGAAATTAATGATGAGATGAAACAAGGTCTTAAGCGCTCTAATGTTATTAAAGTAGATGATGTGCGGGAAGTGGTTTCTTTTTTATCTAAAAAGTCATTTAACGATAATTGGCGGGTAGTGATTGTGGATAGTACTGATGACCTTAATACATCTTCGGCCAATGCATTGTTGAAAGTTTTGGAAGAACCGCCGCTGAAAAGTATTTTGTTGCTTGTTTCACATAATCCGGGACGATTGCTACCGACAATACGTTCGCGTTGCGCAAAATTGAATTTGAAACCTTTGAAAACAGAAGAAGTGGCTTCGTTGCTGAGACGATATGTGCCGGAATTGAAAGAGGCCGCAGTGCAAAAGTTGGCTTTTCTTGCCGGAGGAAGTATCGGGCGGGCGTTGCGCTATGCGGAAAATAATGCGCTTGATATGTATGACCGGATTCAGAAAGTTTGTATGGCCGGAGCAAAATGTGATGGCGAAGAATTGGTCTTATTGGCAACAGATGCGGCAACAGATGATGAGACATGGGTTTTGTTTGCAGAATTGGTTTGTCGCTTTGCAAGAGCTATGCTGCCGGATGTCGGTTCGCCGCGTGATTTTTATGCGGCCTATGAGGATGCGTTAAAGATATTTAATGATGCAGGAAGGCTTAATATGGATAAAAAGCAGGCGGCTATACAAGTGTTAAAAGGATTGTTTTTGTGATTTAAGGCAATTATTTAAAAGACGCGGATACAACAAAAAAGGCCTCTTTTTGAGAGGCCTTTTTTGTGAGGTTAACCCAACAGCTTTTTCCACCAGGTCTTTTTCTTTTCCGGTTCGGAAGTGGCAGGTGCTTCAGATTGTGAAGCAGGGGCATCGCCGGTTTCTTCACGATTATAACGGCCTCTGCGACGATTGTTGCGACCACCGCGACGGAAACGATTGCCATGACGATTACCGCGAGAATATCTTTCAGAAGAGGTTTCTTCTACTATATCATCAACCTCGGTTTCTTCCGAATCGGTATCTGCTTCATCTGCAAGAGTGTAAGCGCTGGCAGCAGCGGTTTGAACCGGTTTGTTTTTGGTAACATGGGATTTTTCCAGCTTGTAATCATTTATGTTGCGGATGGTTAAATCTGCAGAAATGATGATTTCCAAATCATACTTTTCTTCTAATTCCGCAAGTTGACGGCGTTTATGATTTAAAATATATACCGAGGTATCATACGGAACTTTGACTTCTAAATGATTATTGTTGCCTTTTATGCCTTCTTCTTCGATGGCGCGCAAAATCAACATGGCACTGCTTTCTGCCGTGCGTTGAACGCCTTGACCTTTACAGAACGGACAAGTAACGTAATTGCTTTCTACAAAAGAAGAGTGCATGCGCTGACGAGAAATTTCCAATAAACCGAAAATGCTCATCTTGGCAATTTGAACACGAGCACGATCCGGCTTCATTGCTTCTTTCATTCGTTTTTCAACGGCGTGATTGTTTGCAGGTTCATCCATATCGATAAAATCAATTACAACCAGCCCGGCTAAATTGCGCATTCTTAATTGTTTGGCAATTTCATCGGCAGCCTCTAAATTGGTCTTTAAGGCTGTTTCTTCAATATCCATCTCATGGGTGGCACGACCGGAATTGACATCTATGGATACTAGCGCTTCGGTCGGGTTAATTACCAAATAACCGCCGGATGGCAACTGAACTACCGGATTATGCAATTTATCAAGCTCTCTTTCAACCTGATATTGCTGGAATAATGGTTTTTCATTTTGCTTGCGGCACTTTATTTTGCGGCTCATGTTTGGTGATAAAATTTTGGCAAAATCTTTTGCTGTTTTATATGCGATATCACCATCTATAATAACTTCGCCAATGTCTTTGGTGTACATATCACGTAAAGCACGTTTGATTAAATCACCTTCTTCGTATATCAAAGCAGGAGCGGCAGTGCTTAGGGCACTGTGACGAATGTGGTTCCAGGTACGAATCAGGTAATTGTAATCACGAACAATGTCTTCCCGCTTTTTATCTTCACCGGCGGTGCGAATAATTAAAGACATGTTGTCATTAAGTGGTAATTCGTGCATGATATCTTTTAAACGGCGACGATCTGTCGCAGAGGTGATTTTGCGAGATACACCGCCTGATTTTATGCGGTTTGGCATTAATACGCAATAACGACCAGCCAACGATAGGTAGGTCGTGCAAGCGGCACCCTTGTTGCCACGTTCTTCTTTGACAATTTGTATCAGCAGAGTTTGGCCTTCTTTGATAACATCTTGAATGCTGGAACGATAGTATAATTTACGAGCGTAAATTAACTTGCGCTGCACTTCAAGATAATG
>JAGCRL010000030.1 GCA_017964705.1 Alphaproteobacteria bacterium | reverse complement strand
TACTATTATTAGTTTCTTTTTCTAATCGTCCGTAGAGCATCATGTTTTTATAATTATAATTAACCCGAAGAGCAACAACTCCCCTTGTATCATCATCATCATGAACAATTTTATACTTGCCGGCCATTCCTGACATAGATGCTGTAATATCATCATCTGGATCAAGAAATTCAACATAATAAATACCACCGATCTGTATTCCGAGTTGATGATTATTACTAAACCGAACGGATTTAGAAAGATATGCTCCAAGACCGCCTTCTAAAGACAAGCTGTCTATATCTTGGCTATGAACAGCTCCTACACGACGTCCTTCATCAAAGCCATCTTGATGCATTCCCAAAAGATTTAATTCTGCAGTAGGTGTAAAGTTAAATCCACCGCCTAATCCGATATCATGCCGCAACTCATTACTCAAACCATATTGATAAGAGTTCAAATCAGAAGAATATTTTTCAAGACCTGTACGACGGTCATATGAACCATCTTCATACCCAGCATAAGCCTTAGAAAACCATGTTGTTCCATTACGGAAATTATATCCAACTGGCAACCACAAACCAAAAGTATTACTCTTTCTAGTAGAATGATTATCATAATCACTCTTAAGTTGTGCCACTGTTGCACCAAGACCATAAGTTATCCCGTTTGAAGCCCGACCTTTAACCATACCATAAGCCGCATGAGCTGTTGCATCACTACCGGTTAATCCGCCATGTGCATCACGTGATATATCTAGATATTTATAACCTCCCATATAGTGCTGACTGGGATAATTAAATAAATAATCACTAAACTGACGATTAAACTGGCGATGAAGCATTGTATTTTCTTCTCTAAATCCTGGAAGCAAATCTTTACCTAGAACATTATCTGAGCGTTCATTTAACACTTGTTTATTTTCTGCGCTTTTCAAATAATTATATAATTCTTCATTGTTTTGAGCCTGATAATTTTGCTCTAAAAACTGAGCAGCACTTTTATCTTTAAGAACTTCATCAAAATTCTTACGCTCTAACACCACATCAAATCCGGAATCATCATTTGCTGCCGTTCCTGCCGTAAACAATGCTGATTTAGAAGCCAAATTTAACTGTTCAATATTATTTGCTTGTAATGCACCGCTGACAACATATTGATTATCAAAACCATCTTGAACAACTTTTTCAGAAACATCCATATCACCAGAAATACTATCGGCAAAAAACTGTCCACCCTGCCCAAGTATTACTTTTCCTTTTCCAAAACTACTTAAATTTACTGATGCTAATGAGCGACCGGTATTATAAATATCAATCACCGCCCCATCTTGCTGAATGCTATCTTCTGCACCATTAAATTTAACCGTTCCGCTATTTTCAAGTGTTGCACCGCTTTCTAAATAAATTCCAGCACCATTAGCAGCATTCGTAATATTAATAGTTCCGCTATTAAGAACCGCTGCACCACTTTCGGCATAAATACCATAAGCAGTTCCGCCAACTGCTGATGCCGGTTGATGTACCAAACCATCTTCTTCATCAATAAATGCTTCTCTTTTAATATTAATAACACCACTATTCGTTATTCTGGAATTTTCCTCACCGTATATACCAACTGCAGTACCGCTACCCAAATTATTAATATTAATTTCACCGGAATTAGTAATCGTATTATAGCGACCGCCACGCATACCTGTTACGACACCACTTCCTGTATTAGTAAGGTTAATATACGATTCTGAACCATCTTGATTAACATTGACAACCACCGCCTTATTATCAGATTCCGGCAAATACATACCGTAAACATTACCGTTTCCGAAATTTAAAATATTAATTTTCCCGATTGCTGTATTGTTTGGATTTCCATGTTCATCTGTTCCGCTATAAGACATGGCATTATAAAGCTGTTGCCCACCATACATACCGTAAACATTTCCATTCCCTTTATTATAGATATTAATTGTGCCTTCCACATCTCCGCCACCGCTATATGCATTAAAAGCAAACCAACTTGCCAAATTTTGATCCCCGGCACCGGCCCCCGGAATATTATCTTTATTAATCATTAAACCATAAACATCTCCGTTTCCATCACTGTGGATATTAATATCCCCCTTAGAAATCTGCCCATAAAATGGTGTAACTGCATTCACAGCTGCAACATAGCCATAAATACCATAGAGATCTCCATCACCTTTTATATTAATATTACCATATGCAGAACCACCATAAACTGAATATGAATTGTAAGCTCGAACATCACCGGCCAAACCATATGTCTTTCCACCGCCGGAATGCGTAATATCAATATTACTATATGCTGTTCCATTATTCCAAGCAGATGCATTGATGGCTTCCTTATATTGCGTAATATCTGCAATATGTGAATACATACCATAAACGGTACCGTTTCCTTCATCTTCTATTGTAATGTTTCCTGTTCCAACCGGTTTTGGATTATCAAAACCGTTATTAGTGCCAACGACATATGAATTAAACACTTCCCCACTATAACCATACATGCCATAAACATCGGCATTACCTTTATTCTTTAGTAAAATAGAGGCTTCATCATCCGGATAACTAGGTGAAGAAAACAAATTAAAAATACTTTCGTCCTCTGATCCAATACCATATATCTCACCATCATTTTCTTCTTCATCAATTTCAACATCATCATCTGCAACACAAAGATTACCAATTAAGTGTGTATTAGGAGGACACTCAATTGGCTGACATTTACCATTAACCAACCGTGTTCCGACCGGACAGTCTACATCATCAGGCACACAATCATTACCGGATAAATGATAATTTTCCGGACATTCAATATCTTCACACTCTGAACCATTCCATATTTTTCCTTCTGGACAGCTGGTAGAAACACATTTCCCATTAACAAATGCTTCCCCCTCATTACATATGATTTCTGAAGATTTTTTATGTTTATGACTTCCTCCGCCGCTTCCGGAAAGAGCTAATGCCGCTACGGCTCCGGCAGCTAACACACCACCAACAACATAAGCAGTTGTATGATCACTAGAAGAAACTTTAGTTGTTGTCGTTGCTGCCGATGACTGAACAACCGGCTTAGCTTCATAACTTTTAGAAACTCTGTTATCAACTCTTTTCATGCAATCTTTATTACTAGATGCACCCAATTGTCTTAAACGTTGATAAGTTATATAATCCTTATTAACAACAGCCTGACACAACGCACTCATCCCTTCCGGATTAACCGCATCGATACTATACCCTTTAGCTAAATAAGGCTTAACGGCCTTAACATTACCGCGACGAACATTTTGATAAACATAATCTGCAAAAGAAACAGCCTGCGCAGAAGAAATAGTACCGGCAAAACTTATCACCGCCACCACAAAAAAAGATAATATGCGTTTTATGGTCATATGATTAATCCTGTTGTACAACTTTTTCTTAAATCATAACCCACAAAGCTTAACATTTCATTTATAAGATACGTAAAACATTTCTTTATTTGTCAAATAAAAAAGAGCGACTATCAAAGTCGCTCCTAAAGATAAATCTAATAAAAATTAGAATCCCATACCGCCAGGCATTCCTGCACCACCGGCACCACCTTCACCACAATGGCATTGATGTTTTTCCGGTAATTCTGTTACCATAGCTTCTGTTGTAATCAACAAGCTGGCAACCGAAGCGGCATCCTGCAGTGCTGTACGAACAACCTTAGTCGGGTCAACAATACCGGCCTTAATCATATCGGTATATTCGCCTGTTGCAGCATTATAACCATAATTACAATCTTTACCTTCTAATAATTTTCCGGCGACAACCGCACCATCAACACCGGCATTTTCTGCAATCTGACGAATTGGGGCCTGCAATGCACGACGAATAATATCTACGCCGACACGTTGGTCTTGATTAGTTGGATTAATCTTTTCCAACACTCTGGTTGCATATAATAAGGCAACACCGCCGCCGGCAACCACACCTTCTTTAACAGCCGCACGAGTTGCATTTAATGCATCATCGATACGATCTTTCTTTTCTTTAACTTCAACTTCGGAAGAACCACCGACACGCAAAACAGCAACACCGCCGGAAAGCTTACCCAAACGTTCTTGCAATTTTTCCCGATCATAATCAGATGTTGTTTTTTCAATTTCTTTCTTGATTTGTGTTTTACGAGCTTCAATAGCGTCTTTATCACCATTACCGTCGATAATGGTTGTATCATCTTTGGAAATGACAACTCTTTTCGCTGTACCAAGCATATCAATAGTTGTATTTTCAAGCTTTAAACCCAATTCTTCAGAAATAACTTGACCACCTGTCAAGATTGCCAAATCTTGTAAAATAGCCTTTCTTCTATCACCAAAACCTGGTGCTTTAACTGCACAAACTTTCAAACCGCTTCTGATTCTGTTAACCACTAATGTTGCTAACGCTTCACCATCTATATCTTCTGCAATAATCAACACAGCTCGGCCTGATTGTAAAACAGCTTCCAATATCGGCAAAATAGCTTGCAAATTAGAAATTTTTTGATCATATAGCAAAACATACGGTGCTTCATATTCTGCTGTCATCTTATCTGCATCGGTCACAAAGTAAGGAGAGAGATATCCTCTGTCAAACTGCATACCTTCAACCACATCTAACTCTGTTTCCAAACCTTTAGCATCTTCAACTGTAATAACACCGTCATTGCCAACTTTTTCCATAGCTCTGGCCAAATACTCACCAATACTGGTATCACCATTAGCAGAAATTGTACCGACTTGAGCAATTTCTTCTGAACTTTTAATTTCTTTAGAACGAGACTTAACATCTTCAACAACAGCTTCAACTGCCATATCAATACCGCGCTTTAAGTCCATTGGGTTCATACCTGCTGCAACAGCTTTGCACCCTTCTTTAATAATAGCTTCTGCCAAAACGGTAGCCGTTGTTGTTCCGTCACCGGCTTTATCTGCTGTTTTTTGTGCAACTTCTTTAACCAGCTGTGCACCCATATTTTCAAACTTATCTTCAAGTGCAACTTCTTTTGCCACGGAAACACCGTCTTTCGTAATTTTTGGAGCACCGTAAGATTTATCTAGCATAACATTGCGACCTTTAGGACCCAAAGTAACTTTAACGGTTTTAGCTAAAACCTCAACGCCTTTAAGCATTTTTGCACGAGCATCCGTGCCAAATTTAATATCTTTTGCAGCCATAATTTTATCTTCCTTTCTTATCTTTCAATAATTGCTAAAATATCGCCTTCTTTAACAATCAAATGGGGTTCCCCATTAACCTTTATTTCTGTTCCTGTCCATTTACTAAACAAAACAGTATCTCCAACCTTAATGCTCATCGGCAAAACTTTGCCATCCGGTGTAACACGACCTTCACCAACGGCAATTACCACACCTTCACTCGGTTTTTCTTTTGCCGTATCCGGCAGAATAATACCTCCGGCAGTTTTATTTTCTTCTTCAACGCGTTTTATCAGAATATTTTCACGCAATGGTTTTACTTGCATTTTCATCTAACTCCTAAGTTAACGTTTTAAACTAATACTTTAGTTAGTGTCTAGATTTAAAAAAATCAAGCTTTCAAATCACTATTTTTTAATATTTTTAAAAATTTGCTCAATTTTCTTTGCTGCCAGCAAACAAGTGAAATTTTGTAAAGTAATCTGACGCGCCTTTTCCGCCATTTGCTTGCGCATTTCTGGATGTTCCAAATAAAATTCCAACTTACTTTTGAACTCATCAAAATCTTTATAGGTAGCAATACTATCCCCATAAACTTGTTCAATTTCCGGCATATAATCCGTCAAAATAAAACCGCCTGCCGCTGTAACATCAAAAATCCGATTAGAGATAAAGCCATAATGTTGCATATCTTTACGGTGGTCATTCAAAACAATATTGGCATTAGCATAATAAGGAGCTAACTTATCATTATCAATATATTTCCCTTTAAGATATGGCAGTGCCGGACTGTCCTCCCAAAACTTTCCGAAAAGAGCCAAATCAACCCCCGCTTTTATAGCATAATCAACAACTTTTCGCCCTTTGTGGGTATGGTTAGAACCGACAAATAAAACTGAATATGCTTTTGTATTATCATCTTTTGTCGGTGTAAAACGCTCCGGATTGGTAAATTGCGGTACAAAAACACCTTTTACCCCAAAAGATTTTTTTATCTCATCAACAAAAGTTTTTGAAGCACCGGCTACAACATCCGCCTCTTTTAAGATATTCGGATTAAGTCCCTCAATATAATAAAGATAGAGCACTCGTTTGCGTTTATCTTTCTGCTGAAATTGCGGCAAATGATCAAAATTATAATATCCCTTAAAATAGAGCACATTTCCGGCATTACCGAATTTCAAATCATCATAATC
>JAGCRL010000249.1 GCA_017964705.1 Alphaproteobacteria bacterium | reverse complement strand
ATTCAAAGGTTTTAATATATACAATGCTACCTCTTACGTTCAGGATCATACCCTTATAAATCGTGGGATAACCACTCTTGGCGGCAGCACTGCTCCGCAGTGTATTATGTCAAATAATAAGTATGAAGCCCAAGAAAGAGCCCTGATGGGCGGAATATATTTTGTTGCATCTTATTTGACACCAATATTACTTATTCCTGTATATAATAAACATTTTTTGAAAAATAAAGGAATTACAAAGGCTCTTAACGGTGCCGGCAATAAAATTATAGAAATGTCAAAGCAATATTTAACGCCTGATGCAGATATTTTAAAAGGGTTGCATAAAACAGCAAAACGTTTTGATAAAGCTGATGACTGGGAATTTAAAAAGGCTTTTGATGAAATTTATAACCGTTATAATAATCCGGATAAACTGAAAAAAGATTTATTAAGTGTTCATCAAAAGGTGCTTACGACAGATTTTATAACAACTGCAATGATGTGGTCATCTATTCCGTGGATAGCGACAGAATTTACAGAACACCGAACCAAAAGACATGATTTCAGTGCAGGTTTTAAATTAAAAGAGAGTTCGCTAAACGATAATAATGTAAAAAAATCAAAGATTAAAAAGGCATTGTGGAATGTATTTTTTACAACTGTTCCTGCTTTAGTTTTTGCAAAAACTGTTACAAGAGGTATCGGTGCAAAAAGTTCAAATAAAATTTTAAAAACGATATCTGAAAATGCTCATAATTTTGATTACACATCAGGAACAAATATGTCCAAGACAATATATGCTGCGATATGGCTTTTATCGAGTTTCCCTGCAAAAATAATATCATCAAGAGATGCAAATGAAAGAAAAGATCGTGCATTGCGTGACGCTGGATTATTTACTATGTTCTTTGGCGGAGATTTTCTTATAAATAACATTTCAGGCAGGTTAGCCGACAGGTTTTTGGGTACAAAAATTATGAACGGTGATGTAAAAGAATTAAATTTCTTCCAAAGGTTTAAACTGCAGTTAAAGAATTTTAGAAAATTAGACGAGGCCAAAGATTTACCGCCTGAAATACTTAAAAAAACAAAATCAGTCGGTGCAGGGTTATATTGGTTTGCATTACTAACTAATACAGCTTTAATCGGTTTTGGTCTGCCAAAAGTTTTGAATAAATTTTTGCGTTATAACATTGGCAAAGAAAATTCTGCTGTAAAAAATCAGCCCACAAAAACCTTTGGCGGAATATCAATGAGTGATTTTGTAAATTTTAATGTATAATACTAGCAAATTTTGTTTTTACGGATTTTAATGTGTGTGTATTATAATTGGAGGATTGTAAAAAATGGATAACAAAATTAGTTTCACTGCAAGAAGCAACAATTACTTTGCAATAACAAAAAAAGTTTGGAACAGCGCTATTCCGGATACAGCTTATAAACAGATTGATGCTAATCGTGCACGACTGGAAAAATTTGCAAGAAAAAACAATCTTAAAATCACTTTTACAGATGGTAGTAATATGCTGTCTGAATATCATTCAGGTCGTGAAAGTGATTATTTGTCAAGCAAGTTGGTTATGGAAGTAGAGAAAAAACCTGCGTTGGTTTCAAAAATCAGAACTGCATTTTCTAATCTTGCCGGTAAAATGTCAAGAAAAAAAGAAGAACCAAAACTTGAAGTTACGGTCACATCTTATTATGCAAAGGACAGTAAGAATATTCCGTCATTGAAAGAAAAAGGGAAAATCGGTTTCTTTGTAGATTATGAACCGGATAATGGTTATATGCATGAACGCATTAACCTTGATACAGTTGTAGATTTTCTACAAAAAGTTACGGGAACGAAATCGAATAAATTATTAAAATTGCAGTAATTTATTTTTGAATATTTTAGATATTTACAGGGGCAAGGGCGGATGCTT
>JAGCRL010000248.1 GCA_017964705.1 Alphaproteobacteria bacterium | reverse complement strand
TCGGAAAATTCTTCTCGGATATCGGATCGTGGATCGCTGATAAGGCTAAAGTCGCATATGAATTCTTTACAAAACCGAATGAAGATACCGGAAAAACAGGTTTTGTAACGTGGCTTGAAGAGTCTGCACGAAAGATCAGAAGCATGTATTATACGATCGCCGGGTGGCCGATATGGCAAAAGATCGGAAAATTCTTCTCGGATGTTGGCGCATGGATTGCTGATAAGGCTAAAGTTGCATATCAATTCTTTACAGAGCCAAATGAAGATACCGGGAAAACAGGATTTGCGACATGGCTTGAAGAGACCGCCACCAAGATAACTGATGCTTATCAAAAGATCAAAAAATGGCCGGTTTGGAAAGCAATCGGTAATTTTCTGTCTAATATTTGGGGATGGGTTCTCGGGCTGTTTAATGGCGGCGGTGATGGTACCGAAGCAGAATCCAATGAGAAATGGTATAAGGGGACCAATGCAATAAGCGAATACATTCATGGATTCACTTCAACGGTTAATGAAACGCTGGACGCTGCAGAAGGAGAAACCGGTCAGGATACACAGCAAAGGGTCAGCGCTATTGGCACATTTATTAATGGCATTTTGACAAGTGTTGCGGGTATTATTACAGATGTTTCAAAGAATCTTGAAAATGTGCACTTTGATGAGAGCATCAAAACTTTTCTTACAGGAGCAGGAGAACTGATCAATGGGCTATTTACTGCCTTGGGAAGCATATTTTCCATGCTTGGTCAGATGCTTGCCCGTGGAGAAATAAGTGAACGTGATCTTGACAATATTGACAGCATTATGAGTGTTGTATGGCTTATTTTTGGAAAGATCATGGAGGTGTTTCTTGCTGAAGAAGGCATTACAACGGTTGTAGGAGCTCTTAAAGGTGGTCTTGGAAAAATATTAGGCATAAACTTTACTTCAATTGGATCTGAGATAAGAGATATTGGTATTGGTATTGCAGCTTTTGCGGCGGCAATTTGTGCTTTTAAATTGCTCCGGGTTAATGAAGATGACCTGAAAAAGTATGGCGGAATTTTGCTTTCCGTTATGGCAGTTGTTGCCTTTATGCTTAATGCTATCGCCGGGTTGAGAAGCGGTAAAACCGCCAGCGGTTTGAGTAATGCAACTTCCAATGCTGCAGAAAAGTGCATAACTGCATTTATCAATGCTTTGGAAAGAGTTGCTGTTATTTTTATTGTAATGAAGCTTCTTCCAGACATTATTTCCACAATCGCTGACGCCAATGTAAAAATGAAGAACGCCGGATCTGAGAAGACAATCGGCGAAGATATTATGAAAACGCTGGAAGGCGTCGCTATATTACTTGGTGCTGTCGCCGGCATGGGACTTTTGCTTGCTCTTATGCAAAAAATAATGCCTGAGGGTTTAGATCCCGGGTATACTGCGAAAACAGTCTGGTCCGTTGTTGTTGCATTAGGTGAAATCGCGATTCTTATCGGTGCTATTGAAGCAATGGATGCTCTTCTTCGGCCTGTTGTAGGTGAAGACAGTAACGCATTTTACGATGGTATCAAAAAGCTTTCATCTGCTGTCGCCCAAATGCTTACCGACCTTGGAAAAGGAATTGGTAATTTTGTGTATGCAATCGGACATGGCGGTCTTACTCCGGAAGAAGAAGTAGAGCTTACGGGAAAAGCAACAAGAGATCTTGTGGAAATTATTACCGACATGTCTAATAACATGCCTGAAGAGCAGCTTGAGCTTGTCATTTCCATGGTAGAGCGAATGGTTGGCATATATGAGCGTATAAAAGATTTGGGCGCTAGAGCCGGAAATGCAGCAATTCTCGTTCAAGCGCAGGATATTGCAGCCACATTTAAAACTATTTCTGAAAGTATTTTAACGATTCTCAGCGCTTTTGATATGAATTTTGAATTTCCGGATGTTGAACTTGATGAAAAAGCAAGAAAATACACCGGTGTATTTACAAAACTACTTGGCACATTAGCTAATAATGATGCAATACCGGAAGCGAGCGAAACAGTAGAAGCTGCTGATAAAATACTTACTGATCAATATAGGGGCATGGATCTTAATGCATGAAACAGTTTCAAAGAAGGCGGAGCCGCATATGAAGCCATCCAAAAAATGATCAATATCATGGATGAAGTAGTTGGAAGTCTGTCCAGTTCTTTGTTCGGATCCAATATGTTCAAACTTTTTGGTGAAACAAAAGACGTGGCTTTCTACCAGTTCTTTGATAGGATTGATAAATTCTTTAAGGGCGGATCTGGTAACGCGCGTTTTGCAAGTGTTATTGACAGTCTGATCAATGCGTACAGTTTAATTATGAACCGGTGGCATACAGATCATGACACAATTTCACGGTTCCACGGTAAAGCAGACTATTCTAAATTGCTGGAAGCAGTGGTTGATTTGTTCGCAGAACTGTCAGGGTCATTATTTAACGACGATATGTACCGGTTATTTGCGTCAATAGAAAAACCATATGGAGATACTACAGCGTATGAACTTTTCTTTGACAGGATTGATAATTTCTTTAAAGATTCAGATAAAAGCGGCGGAAATGATCGTTTTACATCAATTATAGATAGCCTTATAGCAGCATATAAAACGATTGAAGAAAAATACAGTGAGATTTCTCCTTATCTTAACCGGAAATTTGATATTATGGGTGCTTTTGAAATATTTGATATATTCTCATCCGAAGGCTTAGGATCGGAGGAATGGCTTGATAATTATGAAGCATTCGCCAGGAAAGTAAAAAGCACAGGATTCATAACAGAATATGTTGGCCTTGTGGATAAGATTTTTGAAGCATTCAAGAAGAGTTCCATGTATAATCCGGAAACCGGTGAAATATCCAATATGT
>JAGCRL010000247.1 GCA_017964705.1 Alphaproteobacteria bacterium | reverse complement strand
TTAACTGCCATTTTTTTTAATTGTAACTGCACCCCAAACTTTGATGAAGCTCATGCATACAATATTGCTCGTTACTTAAACCCTGCAGAAATTTTTACTATCAGCAAAACCGAAGGACACCCTTTTCTTTGGTATTTTTTATTAATGCCCATAGCCAAAATGCATTTAGGATATCCCTATAATCTTTTTCTGCTCAACCTACTAATTATCTTAAGTGCCTTTTATTTTTTATATAAATATGCACCTTTTTCCACATTAACAAAATATTTAATCACTTTTTCTGCCCCGTTTTTACAATTATATGTATCCTATGCACGATCATACAGCCTAACATTATTACTTCTTTTTATATTGCTAAGCATATATGAAAAGCGCTCTCAGAAAACTCTTTTATATTTAACATTAATCATTTTGCTAGCAAACACAAACATTATCGGCTTTTGTTTGGCTGCTCCTCTGGGATTATTATATTTAAAAGAAACATATGCCTTAAGAAAGAAAAACATCACTCCCGTGCTGTTAACATTTACTTTTGGCCTATTGGAAATATTACTGATTATTTGCCAATTCTATAGCTACGACACATCAATTCCAAGCCACACCCCGATATTTTCCTCCCTAGAAGAAAATCTAAACAAAGTTTTTTTCCCATTAAACATCCAGTTATTTATTATAATTGTTCTCATCACTATTTTTACCCTCTGCAAAAATAAACGTTACCAAGGATTATTTTTCCTAATTATGGCAAATATCGGCTTATTGCTTCTGTTTTTTAACATCTATAGCGGCAATCTCCACCACCATGCATTTTTTTATATTATTTTAATTGCCGCCTACTGGATTGGTTGCACAGAAGAAGAACCGAACTTAAATGCCAAACAGCTGCTTCCCTTATCTATCTTAGCCTTTTTAATGATATTTAATATTTATGATTATCGTAAACGGCAATATTATAATAATTTAAGAGAAAGTGCCATTTCTATAAACCAAAAATATCCCAATCAACCAGTAAATATTTTTATCTTAGATCCGTTCACCGCAGATATTATTTTGCCTTATTTAACACCTAACATAACCCTGTTAAATCAAACTGCAACAGCTGTTACAACACTTAAAGGATTGCAAGAGTTTCTCTACTATTTCTATATACCGATTAACAGTGATACAATATTAAAAACCGCTCAAAAATTTCCCGATACTTTATAATATAAAAATTGCGGAAAAGAATCATATATGAACAAGCGCACCATTTTCAAATTAAAAACACACCTAACTTCAGAATATTGCCTTTATGACATTCAAGAAATTAAATAATTGAATTTAAAATAAACTTGAAAAAAAATAAAAACTTTATAAAATACCTGCATAAATATTTTATTATGTAAAATTAAACACATATAACTATGGATAAATTTTTAAATGCAAGAACAGTACCGGAATTTGCACGACAGTTGCACGTTTCCGAAAAAAACATCGAAGACTTGTATTATATTGCAAATACTTGGTTTTGGATTACCACCAAACGATCCCTGCAAGAGCCGAAAACCTTTGAGGCTCATCTGATTTTCGACGACACCGGCTACAAGGCAACCCAAATTCACACATTTTGCAAAGATGGTTGTTCCATGTTTAACACTCGAAAAGGGGCAGAAGATTTTGCCTATCAGAACATCAACAATGTTGTATTTTCAGAGGATGCCCCTCTTATACCGGCAAATCTCCCTCGTAACATCTTACTCTTGTTTGACAAAGACTTTGGTAAATATTGAAAAAGGCCGACTTAAATAGTCGGCTTTTTTCAATTAAACTTATTATCTATCAGGCGCAAGAATCCAGATACTCTACAGCATCCATTGCCGCTACGGCACCGCTACCGGCAGAAATAACTGCCTGTTTATACTTAGGATCTTTAACGTCTCCTGCTGCAAATACCCCTTCTACATCTGTTATTGAACTGTTATCATGAGTAACAATATAGCCTTTGCTATCTAACACCAGATTACCCTTAAAAATATCTGTATTAGGCTGGTGACCGACAGCAATAAAAACACCATCTGCATTAAGTTCTTCCGTTTTATCTGTTTCGACATTACGAATTCTAATACCTGTAACTTTTCTAGGCTCATCTTGTCCCAAAATTTCTTCCACAACACAATCCCAAACAACTGTAATTTTACGATTTTCGAACACACGATCTTGCAAAATTTTATCTGCACGCAATTGATGACGACGATGAATAAGAATAACTTTTTCAGCCAACGTTGCAAGATATAATGCCTCTGCCACCGCAGAATTTCCACCACCTACAACCACTACTGTCCGATTGCGATAGAAAAAGCCGTCACACGTTGCACATGCTGAAACACCATATCCCAAATATTTCTTTTCGGACGCAATATTAAGCCATTTAGCAGAAGAACCTGTGGCAACAATAACTGCCTTTGCTTTATACGAATGCCCATTTTCAGAGCTGCATATAAACGGACGATGCGCAAAATCAACTTCCACAATATGGTCATTCATAAACTGAACACCTAATTTAACAGCTTGTTGTTTCATTCTATCCATCAGTTCATAGCCACTGATTTCTTCAAACCCGGGAAAATTTTCTATCGCAGAAGTCATTGTTAACTGACCGCCTTCTTGATTACCGGAAACAATCATCACTTTAACCCCCGCACGCACTGCATAAATACCTGCAGTGTATCCTGCCGGTCCGGAACCCAAAATCAACAAATCTGTCGTATATAGTGCCATTAGTCTCTCCTAATTTAGTAGTTTTATAGTATTTTCTCGCAAAGTTTTCACCTGCTTTGCATTTTTCCTTTCCCCCAATAATTCATACAGAACAGATAACTGACTACACACATCCAGTGTGTTCTGATATTTAATATAAAAGCTTTCATCTTGCGCCATAACCGTCTCTAGAGCTTTTGTTAAAAAGCAAACTTTAATTTGCGGTTTATCAGAATTTTGAGCCAATAACATATAAGCCGCAAATTTATCCTTTTTATCATGATTTTCTGCCCAAGTTTCTTCCACTTTAACCAGAGCGGCATCATCTCCCAAATAATAATAAATATCTTTTAACTCAACCAAAATATAACTTTTTTCTTCTTTTTGACGCGCAAACGATAAAGCTTGGTTATAATATTCTGCTGCTAAAAAATATCTACTATTATCTTGATTTTGTAAAGCATCTTTATAATAAATATCTCCAAGTTTAGAAAAAATATGATATAAAACAGACATAATTTGCTCAGAATAGCTGTCTTGCTGTTCTAAAAACTTCATAAAATATCTTAAAACTGCACCATACTGCACTATCATTGCTTCATCAGTCAAATAGCACTCTCTTTCTCGCACCATCTTATATAGATGAAAAAAGTGCTTTTCTGAAGAATCTGTATCTGCGAAAGTTGCTTTTAACATCATTACACTCCGCTAAACACAATACAATCAAACAACTCCGCCTGTATGTAAGCAATAATCTTCATTATTAAGCGCATATTTTTTATGAACTAAACATGTTGTGCAAAGACAACCACGATTTTCGTGAATACAATTGCTTTTTTCAAACGCACAAAATAACAATTCCCAATGTGCATCATTTAAGCGATACATAACATCTGTATTAGTGGCCATATTATTCCTGATTTTACATGATGTCGTATACGATGGACAGCTTAAACACTTACAATGTTGAGCATTTTCTAATGTTTTCTTTACAAGCATATTTCATCCTCCTAATTAATACCTCTCAAAAATATGCTTATATATTATAAAAACAATAAAACCTCTTCCTATATTTACGTTTTAGATGCGTATAAAATAACCTTCTTTAATCGGTGGTAAAAAATAATTCCTTACCCCGGGTAAAAAAGAAATTTTATCTACCCTGGCAAACATTGGACCATCATAACAAGCCTGTATCATTTCATTGATAGCTTCATCTTCTCCGTTCATTAAAATTTCAACACTGCCGTCATCTTCATTGCGAACCCAACCGGAAATACCGCCGATTTCAAGAGCCTTATGAACCGCCCAACGACGATATCCGATTCCCTGCACTCTTCCTTCAATTTTAAGATATACTTCCCGCATCACGAACCTCTTGCAACCATTGTAAGTAGCTTTTTGTTTCATTATGAAGTGTTTTAACTTCCGGCATTGTTCCCCATTTTTTTTGTTGTTGTAACTCTTCATAAAATGCACAATTAAAAATTTCTTCAATCGTTAGCCTGTTTTCTACAAACAAAATCCCTAAAAAAACAGAATGCATTTCTGTTGCTACCAAATACAACAATGCCACTTTTTCAATCGGTAAGCTTTCAAAATATTTTTCTAACTTTTCTATTTGTTCGGAACTGACTGCAACCGCTTCTATTCCTTGGCTAAAAGTAAAAGATGTTCCTAAAATATGATTAACCAATAAAAGACTTTTACCGGCTAACGGAAAATCAAAAAGATATAAAACAGTATCCCCACACACAAAAGAAACGAGTCGTTTAACCAACTCGCTCTTTTGTATTTGCATAACAGCTTCTAAGATTTCCTTTTGCTTATTTGCCATTTTTTGCCTTATCTGATTTACCAGAAAGCATATTCAGCAAACCTTTTGCTGTATCTTTAACAATATCAACACTACCATCTATAGCTTTGCCAACATCATCTGTTGCTGATTTAACAATGTTATAAGACTTTGGAAATCTTGTTTCATAACCAGTTTCTTTAAGTGCAGTATAGCAAGGAGAATTATCCGCTTCCATAGCCATCTGTGCACCAAGATAAACAGGACCGGTCATTGTTGCGCCAACAACATTTTTAACAACATTTGCCGTATCTACTGTTGGGTACGGTTCTTTAATGGTACCGTTAATTTTGACCAAAGATGCCATCATTTTAGCAACATTGACATCTGTTAACTTACCTCCAAAAGGCTTAACACCTAAATCAATTTTATCATTTTTAAGGTTAATATCACCACTGGCAACAACTGTAAATTTATCGGCATTAACAACTATACCGCTAGGAAAATTAGCCACTCCATTTTTAACATCAGCACGAACAACGGCACATTCCATATTCAAATCATCATTTTTGGTTAAACTTAAAATATCCCAAATTTGCGAGAAAATATTCCCTTTTATTATTCCTATATTACCTATATGTAGCTTTGATTTATCAACTATCATTACTACTCGCCCATCCAAACTATCCGTAATAGCTGCGTATGTATTACCTTTTCCTTTTAGATTAACATACATATCAGTATCACTGCCATTAATAAAACGGAACGTATCTGTTTGAGCATCAAAAGCTTGCATAAGTTTTAATAAATTAACTTTAGCTAAATCTGCATCTAAATTAAGTGTTTTATCAGCGGCACTTAAAGAGACATTAGCTTTCATACTTCCTTGAGAAATTGTTCCGTTTGTAATTTTAAGGTTAGCAACACCTTTACTAACCTTAACATTTGCTACAACGTTTTCTGCAACGGTTGCTCTATTATTAACAATTTGCGCAATATTAATATCGGCATCAACATTAACTTGCGACAATGCTTCATAAGGAATAGGAGTTGCCGGAACCATACTTGTCGCATGAGCATCTTTCACTAAAGAAATCCCCCAAGAACCTTTTGTTTCTTTTGCCGCAAATGATGCCAAATTTATCTTATCTGAACGCAGATTTGCTGTTATCGATGGAACTTTTTCACTTAATTGTGCATTTACTGAACCGTTGACAACATTGCCCGCTATTTTAATGCTATTAATAACAGCATCAATTTTCTTCAAATCACCTTTAGCCGTAATATCTGCCGATTCGTCATACTGGCTGTCTTTACCTAAGAAACCTTTTGCCTTAACATTTCCATCAAAACGAAGATTTCCTAACACATCAAATAGCGTTGCATCTGCTACAACACCGATTCCCATAACATTAACATCTGCCTTAACCGGATAGCCTGTTTCAGCAGATAATAACTTTAATGAACCGACAGTTCCAGTTCCTTGATACAAACCATCATTCACATTAAAATCAAAATCTATGTTACCGTCTTTATTTTCATCTAATGCCACATTTTTAATATCATAGCTTTGTGTTTTATTTGTTTTATCGGTATAGTTAATTTTAACATTATCCAGCACAATACGACGAATAGTCAGCTTATTAAAAACATCCATATTATTGGTATTTTGAACCTCAACAGCCTCTTGCGCATTTGCAGATTTTATCAATTCAAACTTAAATGATGTTTTTTCTTCCTTAGAAGATTTTCCTGCCACTTGTGGAGTTTCAAAAACCCAATTAGCCGAACCTTTTGCATTCTCTTCCAAATTTATAACCGCATCTTTTACAACAAACTTATTAATAACATAACTGCTATGCAACAACGGTAAAATAGCAACGCTGACATCTATGGCTCCGAT
>JAGCRL010000246.1 GCA_017964705.1 Alphaproteobacteria bacterium | reverse complement strand
TGAAGAAACAGAAGAACATATTGCAACGGCTCGTACTTTCTATAATGCAGCTGTTAAAGAATACAAAAATGCTATTCAGATTTTCCCATCATCTTTAATTGCCTCTATGATTGGACTTAAGGATGAGTATCCGTTCTTTGAAGCTGAAGAAGCAGCACGTGAACGTGTTGATGTTAACGATTATTTTAAATAAGAAATAACTTAATCAATATCAAAACAAATTTGGAGGAATGGATGTCGCGTGCAGAAGATATTTTTGAAAAGCTCATCTATTTTGGAGAAGATGCTATTGATGAGTTTATAATGAATCACCAAACAGAAGAGTTGTTTTTGGATTTTAAACAGGCGGCTTCTGATGGTAAATCCATGCGAACTCTACATCCTAATGACCGAAAAAATTTGGGGAAAGCTATTTCTGCTTTTGGAAATTCCGAAGGCGGTGTGTTGGTTTGGGGTGTCGAGTGTGCACGAGATTTGGAAGTTGGCGATGTGGCAAAAGCTAAAGTTAAGGTGAGAAATGTTCATCGTTTTTTAAGCTGGCTAGAAAATGCCATTTCCGGCTGTACCATTCCTTCTCATAATAAAGTAAGAAACCATATTATCAGTGCTGATGCTGAAGGTAATGGTTTTGTAGCAACCTTTATTCCTAAATCTGATATTGCGCCTTTGATGACTACAACCGGAAGCCAAATTTATATTCGTTCCGGTTCAAATAATGTACCGGCACCTTATGCTGTTGTGGCCGGTATGTTTGGAAAACGTCCGCAACCAAATATTGAGTTGGTTATTAATGATAAGACACTTTCTGTGGGTAAAGAAGGTGATGAAGATATTTTTGCACCGCAGAAAAAACGCCAGAAAAAAGAAACTGTCGTAAAAGTGCAATTTTCTTTGTTAGCACAAAATAATTCTAATGCCATAGCAAGAGAACTCTATTTGTCTTGTAATACTGTATCTACCGGTGGGGAAAATAATAAAGTAAGTTTCTATTATGATAATCAGTTAGATAATTTGGCGGCACAACATAATTCTCTTAACTTGATAACACCACTTGAGATGAGAATACCACCACGCGCCCTGCTCTCTTGTGCAAAGGCGGAAATTCGATTTTCGGAAAATGTCTGTGAAGACTTTTTAATGGATGGTGTTGTCGGTGCAGATGGAGCTACACCTAAAAGTTTCCGGCTTTATGTTTCTAGAAATGATTTGAGATCTTTTGTGGCGCAAACATTGCGTAAAAATGCTAATCTGCCGGCACTGGCTAATGAGTTCTTTTCTTGTTATTTGAAAACAGAATAAGGATTTTGTTATGAAACGAGTGGAAATATTTACTGATGGAGCTTGTTTGGGAAATCCCGGAGCCGGTGGTTGGGGAGCAATTTTGCGTTATAATGAAATTGAAAAAGAAATTTCCGGCGGTGAAGTTAATACAACAAATAATCGGATGGAATTAACGGCGGTTATTTCTGCGCTATCGGCACTTAAAGAACCATGTAACATCACTCTTTATACAGATAGTCGGTATGTGATGGACGGTATTGAAAATTGGATTACTAATTGGAAGAAAAACGGTTGGAAAACGGCCAATAAAAAAACAGCGGTTAAGAATGTTGAGTTATGGCAAAAATTAGACCAACTGTGTACGCAACATGAAATTCGTTGGGTGTGGGTGAAAGGCCATGCCGGACACAAAGAAAACGAGCGTTGTGATGAGTTAGCGCGTACAGAAGCGGCAAAGTATAAAGAAAATGCATAAATAAAGACGTTTCTCTTTTAAAAAGAAACGTCTTTGAAGTTTTTCACCAAGTATTCTAAATG
Organism: Alphaproteobacteria bacterium; assembly: GCA_017964705.1. Lineage (GTDB taxonomy): Bacteria > Pseudomonadota > Alphaproteobacteria > RF32 > CAG-239 > CAG-267. The sequence goes on along the minus strand of JAGCRL010000246.1, from coordinate 5,364 downwards.
TTCTAAATAGATTTGGTGTAAGTGCTGTTCATTTGTCCATGAAGTGTGTTTAAGATCTGCTATTTGCTTTTCCAACCATATTTTCAGAGCAATCCTGTTTTTAGGAAGAAATTTTTGCATTGCTTCTCCGAATTTTTGCAAGCGAACTGCATCTTTTTCTTTACAGTCTTGAACTTTAGGCAATTGATGTTCCAATCTGGACCATATTGCTTCACCTATTTTTAGTTGATGCTCATAGCGATAATCTTTTGAAAAGGACAATCGTAGGTAATGACTTAATAATTTTCTCATAGTATCTAAAAAATTAAATGATGAGCGCATTATAAATTTAATATTTATTTAGTCAAGTTTTTATTGACTATGCGGTCTCTTTTAATTTTTTTCTCTTACTATCTTTTCTGCTGTCATATAATCAAACTTACCTGTTCCCATGACCGGCGGATTAGCCATGAAAACAACTTGTTTTGGTATCCATAATTCGCTTAAGCCGCTTTCTTTGAAAAATGATCTGATTTCCGGCAGCTTTGCCTCTTCTCTATCGGTTATTAAAACAAGTTGCTCGCCTTTCATTTCATCTGGAATGGTAACTATTCCTTGTAATGCACCGGGGTATAATTGTTCTAAGACACCTTCTACAGCTGTTAAAGATACCATTTCTCCGGCAATCTTGGCAAAACGTTTAGCACGGCCTAATATCTTTACAAATCCTTCATCATCAACATTCACAATGTCTCCAGTATCATACCATTGTTCATGAGGTGGTTCAAGTTTTCCAGGATTATCGGCTTTAATATAGCCTTGCATAATGTTATCTCCTTGAACGAATAAACGTCCACCCTCTTCTACGCCTGGAACATCTTCTAATCTGTAATTAATACCTGGTAAAAATCTGCCTACTGTTCCTTTGCGAATATACATTGGAGTGTTGAGGCACAATACCGGTGAGGTTTCCGTAGCCCCATAGCCTTCCATAATACGTACACCGAATTTTTCCATCCATAATGCGGCTGTAGCAGGTTTTAATTTTTCACCACCTACAACGGCATATTTCAGATTAAAGAAGTCATATGGATTACCCATACGTCCATATCCATAGAAGAATGTATCTGTTCCGCAAATAATTGTGGCATTGGTATCATAAACTAATTCAGGTACAATGCGGTAATGTAGCGGTGATGGGTAAAAGAATGTTTTTATACCGGATAATGTGGTTAAAATTACTCCGACCGATAAACCGAAAGAATGGAACATCGGTAAGGCATTAAAGAATATATCTGAAGGGTTAAAAGCTAATATACTGCAAATCTGATAGCGATTAGCTTGCAAATTCTTATGAGAAAGCAGAACAGCTTTTGGAAATCCTTCCGAGCCTGAAGTAAACAAAACAACAGCCGTATCATTTGCGGAATGTGCCGGAACGCGATTAGCTAAATGGCGCCCAAATCCTTGTAATTTTGTTTTTAAGGTAATTGTTTTGGCAAAGTCTTCTAGGTAAACCAATCGAACGCCAACTTCTTGAAGAGCTTTTTCTATATGTTCTAAATGGCCCTGTTCAATAAATTTATGAGCGGTAACAATTGTTTTAAGTTCAATGGTTTTTACAGATGACAGTAATTGTTGTAATCCTAAAGAATAATTTATCATGACAGGTATTTTATCTACGGCAATTAAGGACCAGAAGCTTACAACATCCACCAATGCATTTGGTAATAACAAACCGATGTATTTTTCATCGACAAATGCCTTTTCAAAAGCTGCACCTAAAATATAACTTCTCTTAACTAATGCATTGTATGTAAGAGGTTTTCTGTTTATATCTTCGGCAATCTTATGATCCCATCCATGAGCTTCGGCAGCTTTTAACAGTGATACGAAAACGTTTTCATCTAAATCTGATGTTTTATACATCATATCAGCCATTATATCATATAATTGCATTGAAATAGCATGACGATGCTCACGTCCTTTTAATACACCATCACCTTCCACACTGCATGGGGGCAGAACCTGCATGCTTATTTTAGGGAAGAAACGCGTTTTTAAGGTTTTATTTAAATAAGAAAACTTACTGTATTGAGCACCATTAATTCTTATCGGAACGATCTTGGCATCCGCCTTTTCGGCAATAACACCGGCACCTTCGTATACTTTCATCAGACCGCCGGTAGTGGTAATACGTCCTTCGGGGAAAATCATAACTTTATGGTTTTTCTTCATTTGTTCTATCATCTGACGTAAAGATATTGGTGAAGACGGATCAATCGGATAAAATTTAACTAAGATACCACATAATTTAATGTACCATTTATTATACCATTCCGTATTAAGAGCAAATACAACCTTCTCCGGCATGAAAGCTGCTATTAATATACCATCTAATAATGATGTGTGATTAGCAATTAATAAGCAACGTCTACCTGCATTTTTGAAATTTTCCAATCCGGTTATTTTAACACGGAATAAAATGCTTAATATAGCCTGTAATATAGAACGTAATAATGCATCCGGTAATAACAATGAGGTGTAGAAAAATGCCGCCAAACAAGCAATTGAGGCAAAGAAAAACAACTTTGCTACGTCATAACCTAATTTAAATACGATTACGGCAGAAACAGCGGCAAAAACCATACCTAGCGCATTCATAATATTGTTGCCAGCTATAATAGATGCTGTATGACTTTTGGGGGCGTGACTTTGCATTAAGGCATTTAACGGGACAATATATGTACCACCGAAAAAGGCCAATAAAAATAGGCTGAAACTAATTCCCCAGGCACTTTTTCTGGTCATAAAATCTAAAAATGTTGATGGCTCTGTCGGTGCGGCATAATTTTCTGTTAGTAAATAGAGCAGATATAGACCAATTCCCATACCAAGAACGCTAATCGGTACATATGTTGCATGAATTAAACCTTTAAGTAATTTTCCACAAAAGATAGAACCTGCAGCGACACCTAATGAAAAGATGATTAAAAAGTATGTGATGACGCCTTCTGTAACATTTAATATCTTACCTGACATTGGATATATTTGAACGGCTACTAAAGCACCGATTGTCCAAAACCAGGTGGTTCCTAATATACTGGTGAAAATTACTGGATTTTTATGTATCAATACTAAAATGGCTTTGGTGGCTTTAAATATATTTCGGGATATTTCAGCGTTCGGACGCGGTGCCGGAGCATATGGAATTTGTCTTGAAGCTAACATTCCAGTAAAAGCAAAAGCTATTAATAAAATAATGATTAAAGGTATCGGTAATAATGTACCTAAAATTAAGCCAAGTAATATAGCTATGTAAGTTGTAGCTTCAATATAAGCGTTACCTTCTACTAATTCTTTAGGATCCAATAACTGGGGTAATAATGCGTATTTAATAGGACCAAAAAAGGCTGATTGCGTACCCATTAAAGTTAATAAAATTACTAAAAGGGTAAGATTATGAGTTAAAAATACTAATGCAACGCCAAGCATTAACCCTAATTCTGTTGTTTTTAAAAAACGAGCGATCCTATCTCTATCATATTTATCCGCTATTTCACCAGCTGTTGCCGAAAAAAGGAAAAAAGGTAATATAAATAAACCCGCAATTATATTTGAAAGAACATCTGATTGTGCAGATAACCTTAACGCTACAATAGTTAATAGTGCATTTTTAAACATGTTATCATTTAGGGCACCTAAAAACTGTGTGACCAATAATGGTAAAAAGCGTTGTGAGCGCAATAAATCCTTCTGTTCGTCCGACATAAAATTCTCCATCGTTCAAGTTCAGTTAGAGCGTATTGTAAGCTATTAAATACAAACAGCAAGTTTTTGAATGTAAAAATCCACAGATGGAAGTGTATTTTTATTATTATAATATTAAAACAAATGGTTATATTTTAGCGAGAGAGGGATTGGCTCTTTTCATTCGCCGCACTGGCGCTCATAAGCCCTTAGGCTTACCGGCATGCTCTGCCTGCCTTTCGCTGGTAGTCGAACCCACTCCTGTGGGTTCGCATCCCCGGTTTTATTTATCCAACAAAAAAAAGGCACCATAAAGGTACCTTTTTTGTTGGTAGCGAGAGAGGGATTCGAACCCACGACACAAGGATTATGATTCCTCTGCTCTACCGACTGAGCTATCCCGCCATCTGACAACGAAAAAAGTTTTACATAGAAAATTTTTCATTGTCAATAAGAAAATTATCTGTGTGCGAATTTTTTAATTAATATTTGGTTTTATATTCATTTAGACATCTGACCATATCTAAAGCTGTTTTGATATGATCTATACAGTTTATCGGCTCTTTTAGATCTGCTGTGGGACAATAATTATTTTTGCTGCAACCGCTTAATAACAGCAGTATGACTAATATCTTTGTGCCAATCAAAAATAACTTTGTCGGTTGCTGCAGCTTCTTCCAATGCCGAATTTTCTTGTTCCAATTTAATTTTTTCATAATAAATGTCCTTTATTTTACTTTGTAATGTTTTGGTTTGATCTTGATAATTTTTTGAAATTTCTCGTTGCCTAATAACTTCGTTTCTGTAATACCTGATGCCACAGAATAACATGATATAACTCAAAATTATGATGATGATTTTGTTCATTTAATTTCCTTTCTTTAACTACCTTATTTTTCAGGTTTATTTTTTTGAATTTGTTCTAAAAAATGAAAAGGATCTTTTTGAGCTGATTTTAATATGCTGTCGGCTATCATATATAATCTGACACCAAATAAGCCGCAAACACCGGATATACCATATTTTACAGGAGTTGGAATATCCATGTATTCAGCCAATAATCCACATAACATGCTGACAATGAAGGTAATTAACATGTCTCTTAATGTTTGCTTGATAGATATAAATGGTTTAATAAGTATGGTAATTAAACCTAAAAAAGCTCCCCATAAACTATAATGAGCAATAATATCCTTTATTTTTTCCATTTCTCCCCCTTTGTACTGAATAATTCCGCTATATAACTTGTTTGTAATTTCATCTGTTTCTCCTTGATTTAATAAAAAAAGAATCGCAATATTGCGATTCTTTGACTATTATGTATTGCATAAAAAAAATGGCACTTTAGGCCATCTTGTTACTTTTTTATCAATCTATGTCATTGATGTCAAGCATCCTACGACCTGTTTTTAAAAAATATCTTATTATTCCCTACCCTTAGATGGTGGTGTTAATCCTGTTGGTTGGTAGCTTAGTGCAAATGAGTTTTTGGTTTCATAAGTCAATTCTATACCTTTATGAAAGGTTCTGATGCCTTGTTGGTCGATAATTATTTGAGTTAAATCTGGAAAACAAAGTATAATTCCAGTATCTGTTTTTTGATAAATTGTCTGCATCTTTTGATTGTTACTATTT
>JAGCRL010000245.1 GCA_017964705.1 Alphaproteobacteria bacterium | reverse complement strand
ATGATAAAGCAACGCCTTGAATCAGCTAAAATTTATACCGATGGTGGCCGTCCGGAACTTGCAGCCAAAGAACAAGCAGAAATATCTGTTATAGAACGCTTTTTACCAAAACAACTAAGTGAAGCCGAAACCATCGCCGCCATCACTGCCATCATTGCTAAAATAGGCGCGCAAGGCATGAAAGATATGGGCAAAGTTATGGCCGAACTCAAAACTGCTTATGCTGGTCAGTTAGATATGGGCAAAGCTTCTGCTTTAATCAAAACCCTTTTAGGTTAATAACCTTACCGATAAAGAGATATTCATGGCCAATGATGACTTACAGCGATTTATAGAAGAACTGCGCTCCCGGATTTCTGTTGCAGATGTCGTCGGGGCAAAAGTTAAGCTTGTCAAAAAAGGCCGTGAATATCAAGGTTTGTGCCCTTTTCACCAAGAAAAGACCCCTTCTTTTACAGTTAATGAAGCCAAAGGCTTTTACCATTGTTTTGGCTGCGGCGCACATGGCGATATCGTTAAATTTGAAATGGAAGCCAATGGCCTACCTTTTATGGACGCTCTCCAAAAACTGGCACACCTTGCCGGCATAACCATGCCTCAATTTTCTGCCAAAGACAAAGCAGAAAATGAAGCTCGCAAATCCTTATATGAGATTATGGAACAAGCCTGCGTATTTTTTGAAAAAGAATTACACATGCCTGACGGTGCCGAAGGATTAAAATATTTCATTCAAAAACGCGGCCTTTCCAAAGAAACCATTCAAAAATTCCGTTTAGGTTATGCTCCTAATAACAATGCTTTAATGGCACATCTTAAAAATCTGGGAGTTGAAGAAAAAGATTTAAAAGACCTTGGCTTGATTGCCATACCGGAAGATACCTCCCGTCGTCCGCATGATTTTTTCCGTAATCGTGTTATGATTCCTATCACCAACAAACAAGGTAAAATTATTGCCTTTGGTGGTCGCGTAATGGAAAAAATTGAACCCAAATACCTAAACTCCCCCGAGACCCCGATTTTCAATAAACGACGTAATCTCTATAACTTAGACAAGGCTCGTGAAGTTGCTTATAAAGAAAAAAAGCTTATTATCTGCGAAGGATATATGGATGTTATAGCTCTCGATCGTTACGGTTTTGGTTATGCGGTTGCCCCATTGGGAACTGCCTTAACGGAAGAACAGATTATGGAAGCCTGGAAAATCTGCCCCGAACCAATTTTATGTTTAGATGGTGATGCACCCGGTATCAAAGCCGCCATGCGTGCCGTAGATAGAGTTTTACCAATCTTAAAAGCCGGCTACTCATTAAAATTCCTCTTTCTGCCGGATAATCAAGATCCGGACGAATATTTACAAGCCCATGGTGCAACCAGTTTTGCCGCTTTTATGAATAAAACCAAACCGTTAATTGATATATTGTGGCAAAAATACACCGAAAGTGAAGATAGCTCCACTCCGGAAAAAAAGGCATTAATAGAACAAACTTTACTAACCGAAGTAGATAAAATCAAAGATCATACCGTACGCAACTATTATGCACGTGAAATCAAAAACAGAATTTATTTAACTTACAAACAATCTCCTTGGCAAAAAACCTCTGAAACCTCTTCTTCTCAAACAACCACCCCAAAAGTACCTGGTAAACAACTATATCAGAGAAATTATCCCAAACCATATCCATATTCTAAACCGAATTATTCAACAACACGCCCCACCATTAATCATCAACTAAACAGTTCCTCTCCTAAGGATTTACAAAAATATATCGAAAGCGAAAATGATAAAAACATCCGTTTCATTATTGCCGCGGAACTCATTTATCCGGAACTTAT
>JAGCRL010000244.1 GCA_017964705.1 Alphaproteobacteria bacterium | reverse complement strand
ATCATTTATTAACATCTAATTATACTTTGAAAGGAAACTAAAATGAAAAAATCATTAGCAAAATTTAACGCAGTCAAGATTGAAACATATCAAGATGAAGGAAAACTCAACTACGATACTTGCAAGAAACGCATCTTGAACCTTTTGGATGAAAATATGCGCAACTTCAAGAAAGATAGTTGGAATAAACAAAATCGTATGAACAAGTTGATTGTTGATACTGATAGCCAATCAATCTTTACGCTTCGCCTCGGTGGCAAGAGAATTGCTCGTTATGCTCTTTCGTTATTAGATACACAAGATAAGTTGAACTTCTTATCGGATATCTATACAGAAGTGGTTAATGGCGAATTTGATGAGGAAATCACGAAGTTCTTGGGCGAAGAAGTTGAAAAAGCCGAAGCCCGTAAGAAGGTCAACAGTGCAAAACGTCGTGAAAAGAAACGTCAGCAGCGTGAAGTAGCGGCAGCCGAAAGAAAAGCAGCGGAACGCCGCACTTTTGAAGCAGCAAGAGATTTAATTGATATCAGTCTTGATGAATTGATTGAAGCACAAAATGCCGCTACGGCTGAAACTCCAAGATATGAACAAGTGTAATCTTTTTCTGCCCACAAATCAAAGGAGGCTGTAAAGCCTCCTTTACTTTTGGACTTTTGCCCTATGATATTTGCGAAATTCTCTGTGTTATAACGGCTTTAATTTGTTCTGTTATCTTTCTTTTATCGCCGCTATCCGCAAATTGCTTTTCAATCTCCGGTAATGCTACCGATATCTTCGCCGACATTTCATCAATAATCTTCTCAATCATTGCCGGTTTAATATCCAAATCCTTCGCCATATCCTTAAAATGACTGCGGCGTATCTGGTTCGGATTATATTCACCGCCGACAGACATCGCCAAATTCGGCGAAAGTGCCGGATATACCGCTGTTGATACCAAATCATACAAAGGCGAAAGTTCGTATCTTCCTTGTTTGTGCAGAAAAGAGAAATTTTTACCGTGCGCATCGGAGTTTCCGATGATAAAGTTAAACACTATCGTTTTCAAAAACTGCATCAAAGCATCGGCCTTGCGGCTAAAATCTGCCGTAGCAATAAATTTATAGCATTGCTTAATGCTCGGCCCACCTTCTTTTTGATACTTTTTATCCGGCAGGCACAGGGCTTGGCAGAAATCTTCCTGATGTACGCGTCTTAACCCCGATGCCATTGAGGCATCTGTTTCACGGTCAAACCGTTTTACCACATATCCGAATTCGCCGGCAAAATCCTTTATAAATGATGTTGCTGTTGGTAAACCGATTTGTTGCGCCAGACTCATACAAAAATGCTCGTTGTAAATAATGTCCTCAAAATACGGATTTTGCGGCTTGATAATATGCGTTGAAATGTAGTCTCCCTGCGGCAGATAGTAGTTATCCGAACCTTCCGGAATAATCGCCAAGGCAATCTTTTGCTGCGCTCCGGCCAATGACAAACGGATTTCCTCTCCGGTCAGCAATGGTATTTGTGCCTGATTTTTCAAAAGTTCGGCGATTTTCTCCTGACTAATCGGCTTTAATACCGACGGTTCATTTTCTTTGATATATCCTTCCGGATACAGTTCAACCGCACCGGCACATTCGCCGCCGATTTCCTTTAATAAGGCAAACGGATTATTTGATGAAACCTGCTTATAACGAGCAACGGCTTCACGAATTCCTTCTTCCGGCAACAGATTGTTAAAGAAACTGCGTGTCAGTTTATCGCTAAAGGCTTCTTTTTGTAACGGCAGATTGACCGACAATGGTGTATCGGCATTTTCATTATATTTGAAAGATAGCCGAGAGTTCTTTTCGGTCAGTTTACCTATTTTTTTACCATAGAAATATACATCCAATGCCGGCATATTACTCCTCCGTGTGCAGATTTATTCCCAAAACATCCAAAACCTTCAGCACTTTACCGATTTGGCAGGTTTCTTTTGCTTTTTCCAAGTCAACGATAAAACGCAAGCCGACATTGCAAAGTCCGGCAAGTTCGGTTTGTGTTAAATTCTGTTTCTTGCGCTCGTTCCTAATTTTGACAGCGATGTCTTCAAATGTTCTTATCTTCATATTTTACCTCTCGGTAAAATTATAGCATATCAAAAATTAAAATCAAGTAAATTTTACCGAAAAGGAAAATTAACCTCAAAATTATGGTGTAATATGTGGCTGATATTCCCGAAAGGTAAAATCTATATTGAAGTCACAAAAGTGCAAAAATACCAAAAAATCAGTTGACTTTTGGGTGCAATTTGATAACGTGAATTTAAGTTGCAAATGGGTGTGACAGTTGGGTGTGACAGTTTGTCTTGTTTAACCGTCTGTCAAGAAAAAATTATTCTTTAGATTCAGATGGTTATATATTTGACAAAAGCGCTTCCAGCCGCCCCAGCCAACAAAAAACCGCCCTTTTACGGGCGGTT
>JAGCRL010000243.1 GCA_017964705.1 Alphaproteobacteria bacterium | reverse complement strand
TAATAAATAGCGATATGGTCAAATTTTTTGAGGATTTTCTTCGCATTCTCATTGGTAATGGCATGATAAAGCGTTGAGGCAGAATAAAGCAAAATCATTGATGTCCCAAAGATAGCTGATGAAACAATACTCCATACATCACCAAGTCGCGCCGACATTGCGGTTAATACGGTTAGCGCCGCAATCCCAAACACAATCCCGATGCCGTGCACAATGCTACTCCAAATTTCTTCTTTAATGGTATAAGCTCTTTGCATTTCTTTCTCCGCTAACAGAGTATAAACCAATCACCTCATTTGTAAAGTAGGCACTTTGTTGCACAATAGTTTCACTAAAGTAACTCGCAGATATCAAACAGTTTACCTAATTATCCCCTTCAAAAACTAAACGTGCATTTTCCAACCGCTTAATTTCATCTCGGCATTTCATAGCTTTTTCAAATTCCAGATTTTCTGCATAGGCTCTCATTTCTTTGGTCAAACGTTTAATTTCTTTATCAATATTCTTAAAGTCCTTAAATGTGGCAACAGTCTTATTTTTAGCACTTTCTTCTTCATTTTCAGTCATCGTCAAAAGCGTATTGGAAATTGCTTTTTTAATTGTCTGCGGCGTAATTCCGTGTTTCAGATTATACTCAAACTGTTTTTTCCGCCGACGTTCCGTCTCATCTAACGCCTGTTTAATTGAATCTGTAATTTTATCCGCATAAAGCACTACCCTGCCTTCCGCATGTCGTGCGGCTCGCCCTATGGTCTGAATAAGCGAACGGGTAGAACGCAAAAACCCTTCTTTATCAGCATCTAAAATCGCCACCAATGCACATTCCGGAATATCCAATCCTTCTCGTAAAAGGTTAATTCCCACTAATACATCAAACACCCCTTGCCGCAAATCACGGATAATTTCAATACGCTCCAAGGTATCAATATCCGAATGCAGATAGCGCACTTTTATTCCGTTTTCGTGTAAATATTCCGTTAAATCTTCTGCCATTTTTTTGGTAAGTGTTGTCACCAATACTCGATTACCCTTTGCAATCGTTTGCCGACATTCTTCCATTAAATCATCAACCTGATCTTCCACCGGTTTTACCACACACAGCGGATCCATCAATCCGGTCGGGCGAATAACCTGTTCTGCAAAAACACCCTTGCTTTGTTGCAATTCCCAATCTCCCGGCGTTGCCGAAACAAAGATAGTCGGAGCCCTAAATTTATCCCACTCTTCAAACTTAAGCGGCCGATTATCCACGCATGAGGGCAATCGAAAACCATAGTCCGCAAGAGTAGTTTTCCGATTCCTGTCCCCTCTATACATACCCCCGATTTGCGGCACAGAAATATGACTTTCATCAATAAACAACAATGCATCTTTCGGAAAATATTCAAAAAGTGTTGGCGGTGGCTCACCCGGAGCTCTTCCGGTCAAATATCTGGAATAATTTTCAATCCCTTTACAATGTCCGGTTGTTTCCATCATTTCCAAATCAAAATTTGTTCGTTGCTCCAGCCGTTGTGCTTCCAAAAGTTTATTTTCTGCACGAAATTCTTCCAGTCTAATAGCCAAATCTTTTTTAATATTATTCATCGCCTGAGAAAGTGCCGGACGCGGTGTAACATAATGGTTTGCCGGATAAACGGTAATTTCCTCAAGGTCTGCCGTTTTTTTGCCGGTCAACACATCAAATTCGCTGATCTTTTCTATTTCATCACCAAAAAAAGAAATTCGCCATCCTCTATCTTCATAGTGCGCCGGAAAAATATCCAAAGTATCCCCTTTAACTCGAAACGTAGAACGTACAAAATTAGCCTGATTCCGCTCATATTGAAGTGCCGCCAATTGTTTATAAATTTCTCTCGGATCAATCGCTTCACCTTTTTTCAGGCTAAATGCCATAGATGAATAAGATTCCATACTTCCTAAACCATAAATACATGAAACAGACGCCACAATAATCACATCTTTTTCTTCCAAAACATTACGTGTTGCCCCATGTCTCATACGGTCTATTTGTTCATTAATGGCAGAATCTTTTTCAATATAGGTGTCTGTTTTAGGAATATACGCTTCCGGCTGATAATAATCGTAATAAGAAACAAAGTATTCCACATGGTTGTGCGGAAAAAACTCTTTCATCTCGGCATAAAGTTGCGCTGCCAAGATTTTATTTGGCGCCATAATTAATGTCGGCTTTTTAACCGCCTCAATAATTTTTGCCATTGTAAAAGTTTTACCGCTTCCAGTAACCCCCAAAAGAACCTGGTTACGTTCCCCGCGTTTTAAACCTTCGCAAAGCTGTGCAATAGCCTCCGGCTGATCTCCGGCCGGATCAAACGGCGATATAACTTCAAACTCATTACTCATAATAAAAGGAATATAAGATAACATCTGCACATTGTCAAGCAAGCTTTAAGCCGTCGCAACATACAAAATTTATACCCCTCCCAGCCCCTCAAAAAACAACATAAAAGGCCGCTCAATAAGGACGACCTTTTTAATATCTGCAAAAATATTGAAGAACGCCTAGATGGAAGTCCGCTACCCACTTCCCCTGCAATGGCTCTCTAGGTCATTCTCTATTTTGTATCTTAAGTAACGAGGATAAATATGTCAAGAACGCATGAGGTGTTAAATATGATAATGATAGCGTTTTAACACATTCCCCAGAAAAATAACTTAAAAGGCCGCCCAATATGGACGGCCTTTTGCAATGG
>JAGCRL010000242.1 GCA_017964705.1 Alphaproteobacteria bacterium | reverse complement strand
GATGCTAAATTTTTTTCTAATAAAATGAAAAAAGGAGGTAGGGTGATTAAAGTTGAAGATGGTATTATAGAGGTTTTGTGGGATGATAAGGAGAAATCTCAGATCTATAAAAGTTATGAATATAAAAGTAAAGAAAAATAATAAGGAGATAGCTAATATAAAATTTCCATATAATGGTCATAGTTGTGGTAAAGAAAGCTAATTAAATCATTATCCTTTATGTTTGTACATGCGGAAGTTTTTGTGATCTTTTTTGAATGGGTAAGAAGAGAAAAAGGCATAATTAGTGTTATTTTTCCAGAAAAGATAAAACAGACTTAATTGGTCGCGCCGGGAGTGTTCAAGAAAGAGATCCCACCATTCATCCATTAATTTTATGCATTCAGGATGATTGTGGTGTCGAAAAATAACGTTGTTTTCTGCTAATCCAAAATGCTTTGGAAAGCCTTCTGCACGATATTTTTCCATTAAAGGGTATACTTTTTCAGGTTTATCTAGCTTTCCTTCTAAAACTATTTCAGCTTCATCATAAATACAATCACGTTCCGGATGAGGGGATAAAGCAATAAAACAGTCACTGGGTAACGCACGAATATATTCAAATATCTTGTCTGTTTTGAAATTGACGTTGGCATCAATGTAAATACTGTTGTTATAATCTGGAAACAAAAGATGAGGATGCATTTTATGCCAACGGTTGTTTTTGCCGTTATCCAGTTCGGAAAACTGTAATTTTTCTATTTTCCATGGGCCGACATAAGATTTTTTTATCAATTTTTCATCATCAGTAAAACAAACATAATCACAGTTTGGGTTAATAAAGTTTGGAGTTAAGAGTTCATCATACCCTCCGGTTAGGCAGGTATAAATAACTGTATCAGCGTCTTTAATGTGTGAATTGAAATATTGGATGGTTCTTTTTTTGGCCCTAAAATGGTGCCATATTGAATAATAGAACATCTTTTCGCGATAGTAGTATTTTAGATGTCTGCGGCGGTCGTTAATATCTAATATTCCCAATTTGTAGCCTAAATCGTAAAATTGCTTGATTATAAACCAAAATAGAAATTTCATATTAAATATCCTTTATTTTCCTTTGATGATATTGTAGCAACAATAATTGTCAATAGTAATGTATATTTTATAAAGTATTATTTGAAAACAGAGTTTTGTTTTAATAAGCAGTGTTAACCATTAAATTGTCAGGACTTTAATGTTTCTGTTGTTTCTAAATAAGCGGATATTTCTTTAAAATTTTTAAATACAAGCAATGGTGGTTCTTTTTGTTGGTGTTCTTTTATGTAATTTTTTTCCATTAAATTTCCGTTGCCAAGGAGGATAGGCAGTATATTTGCATTATAAGCACAATCAATATCTTGCTGCGAATCTCCAATTAGCCATACATTGTGGCTGTTAATAGGGTATGAAATATTTTCTAATGCCTTAAAAACAGGGTCTGGTGCCGGTTTGTTTTGGGAAGTAGCGCCGTAGCCTAAAATTTGCGAAAAATCAATATCAGGAAAACATTGTCTTACCTCTTTTTGTAAAAGAGAAGGTTCTTTGCTAGAAACAATGTATAAACTAATGTTTTTTTGTTGGCACAGGTACAAAAAATCTACGGCATGTTCCGTTGGATAAACTTTTGAAAATCCGTTTTGATTATAGTTTTCCAAGTAATCTTGGTAAGCTTCTTTTGCTTTGTTTCCGAAAAAATTTAAAAAATTATCTTTAATGGGCTTTTTTATATCGTGATATTTTGTTTTGACGACATTCCATGGTTCTTTGCCATATTTTTTTAGGGTGTATTTTAAGGAATCTATAATGGCGGTGTCAGTATGCGCCAGTGTTTGATCCCAATCAAAAATAATTGCTTTTGGCATGGTTTTCTCCTTTTGTTATATATGGTATAAATTCTTTGTGAAAAGACAAGTTTTTTGTGTTAAGTGCGGTAATTTTTTAAACCATTCTTGACAAGCAAAAAACTTAACTTTAGACTTTGGTATTATTTTTTTTAGAGGAATGGTTATGCAAGATGTAATTTTGACCGGGGATAGACCGACAGGTAAACTTCATGTAGGGCATTATGTTGGATCGTTAAAACGCCGTGTGCAAATGCAAGATAGCGGTAAATATGATAAGATTTATATCATGATTGCTGATGCACAGGCTTTGACGGACAATGCAGATGATGTTAATAAGGTACGTAATAATATTTCTAATGTTGCGCTAGATTATTTGGCATGCGGTTTAAATCCCAGCAAAGCAACGATATTTATTCAATCGCAAATTCCGGAATTATGTGAATTGTCTTTTTATTATATGAATTTGGTAACAGTTTCTCGTTTGCAACGTAATCCTACGGTAAAAAGTGAAATTCAAATGAGAGGATTTAAGCAAAGTATTCCGACAGGATTTTTCTGCTATCCGATTAGTCAAGCTGCTGATATTACAGCATTTAAGGCTAATTTGGTGCCAGTAGGAGAAGATCAATTGCCGATGATTGAACAAACAAGAGAAATTGTTCGCTCGTTTAATACACTTTATAAAGAAGTTTTGGTGGAACCGGAAGCTGTTCTGCCCAGTAATGCGATGTGTTGTCGTTTGCCAGGGCTTGATGGTGCGGCTAAAATGAGTAAATCTCTCGGTAATTGTATTTATTTGGCAGATTCAGCTAATGAAATAAAGAAAAAAGTGCAAAGTATGTTTACTGATCCAACGCATCTTAGAATTGAAGATCCCGGACATACGGAGAATAATGCTGTGTTTACATATCTGGATGCTTTTTGCAGAGATGAACACTTTGCTGCATTTTTGCCGGCATATGCTAATCTTGATGAATTAAAGGCTCATTATCGTCGCGGTGGTTTAGGTGATGGTACGGTTAAAAAGTTTTTGACGGAAATTTTGCAGGCTGAACTTTCTCCTATTCGGGAAAAAAGAGAAGAATATGCAAAGGATTTAGGTGAAGTATTTAATATGCTTAAATGTGGTAGCGAAAAGGCAGAAACGGTTGCCGCGCAAACACTTGATGAAGTTAAAACAGCAATGGGAATTAATTATTTTAAAGGGAATGTATTTTAATCAAAATTTTTATAAGGCAATAAAAAAGGTTTCTTAAGGAAACCTTTTTTATTGGATAAAGTTTTTAATCTCCTTGTTCTACTTCAACAATAAATCCTCCCATTTGAGCATTAGGTTGTTGCTGTTTGTTTGAGTTATTTTGATGTTCAATTTGTTGTAGTCCTCGGTGATATTTTTTTTGTTTCATCGAAGATGAGTGCATGGCTGCATTTTGCATATAGTATGGCGGAATGTAGCTATAAGTGGTACTTTGACAATTTCCAACCATGATTCCGGCTATAAAAGATAATAGCAATAAAACAAGAAACATAAATATTTTTTTACAGTGACAACATTCACAATAATCAGATGGTTCTGTTCGTTTATCTTCAATCATCTTTTCTCCTTCCATATTGTTAAGATATATAAGTTTCCTTTATTTTAAGGTTATATAGATATAATCATTGTAGGTGTTTTTCCAAGAGGAGTAATTTTTATTTGAAAAAATAAATGGATAAGTTACTATGTTTGCGGAGATATAAATGTCACGATTGTTTGATTTTATTTTAGGGTTGTTAAAATGGCCGGTGGCGTTGGTTGTTGTGTTTTCTTTGCCAGCGCTGTGCCAAGCTTTAAATTATTTTCAATTTAATAATATGCGTGTTTGGGTTTTCTTAGGCGGTATTTTTATTTATTTTGCATTAAAAGTTATTGCAGCTGCCCGTATCAATATTTCTATGCATATTTTAGCGCATGAATTTACACATATCTTTTTTGCATTACTTACTTTTCACAAAGTTGTTCATGTTCATTTGAATATGGATGAATCCGGTGGAGCAATGAAATTTAAGGGCAAAGGCAATTGGTTAATTGTTATAGGACCATATTTTTTCCCACTATTTTTGTTCTTTATGATGTTAGGAATTACCTTTTTTTCGGATAAATTGCCAAACGGGTACTGGGTAAATGGTTTTTTGGGGTATTTTTTTGCATATCATATTGAAAGTATTGTTATACAAACACATAGCCAACAGCCAGATTTTAAAGTTGTAGGCTTTCCGTTTTGTTTTTTGTTTTTGCCTGGGGCTAATT
>JAGCRL010000241.1 GCA_017964705.1 Alphaproteobacteria bacterium | reverse complement strand
GCAAGAACAAAGAAGCGAAAATTATCGCCATACCAGCAAAAAAATTAAAACAATCGAACATGATTCCGATATTTTACGTCGAGAAATAGAAAGTCGCTTGTATGAACAAAATCTAATCCCGGATATGCGTGGTAATATTCTTCAATTGGTGGAAAATTTAGATAGAGTAATAAATCTTTTTGATGAAGTTGCTCATAAATTTTACATCGAGAGACCCGATATTCCGGAAATTTATCATGATGATCTAAAGACATTAGTTAAACAAGTTGCAGATTGTGCAGAAAATATGGCCATTGCTTCAAGAGCATTTTTCAGAGATTTGGTAACATTAAGGGATTATTCTAAAAAAGTTTATCTTTTGGAACATCAAAGTGATAAGACTTCTGCAAAATTAAGAAATGACGTTTTTGATTCAAATTTAGAATTAGCCCAAAAAATTCAAATAAATACATTTATTGAAGAAGTGGCAGACATTGCAGATTTAGCAGAAGATTGTATCGATTCTCTATTGATATTTGCAATTAAAAGGGAAATTTAACGAATGTTTACGTACCTGTTTTTTCTCTCCAGCGGTTTATTTTTAGGATGGTCATTAGGGGCTAATGATGCCTCTAATATATTTGGTACGGCCGTTGGAACAAAAATGTTACGTTTCTCTTTTGCGGCAGCAATTGCCGGAATATTTATTATTTTAGGTTCAGTATTAAGCGGTCAAAATACTGCAGATACATTAAATACTCTAGGAAGTATTAATACATTGCCGGCGGCATTTTCCGTATCTTTATCCTCTGCATTAGCAGTTTTTTTAATGTTAAAATCTGGTATTAGCGTTTCAATATCACAAGCAATTGTTGGTGGAATTGTTGGGTGGAATTTATATACAGGAAGTCAGACGAATATAGAAACACTGGCCAGAATATGCAGTTCATGGATTATATGTCCCATAATAGCAGGATGTATAGCTGTAATTTTATATTGGATAATAAAAGGGATATTAGGTCGTTGCAAAATACATCTTTTATGGCAAGACTGGGTGGTGAGAGTAGGGATGATATTAACCACAGCTTTAGGTGGTTATGCATTAGGTGCAAATAACATGGCCAATGTTGTCGGAGTATTTATTGATTCATGTAAATTTTCTTCATTTAAGATTGGAAATTTTTATACTCTAAGCGGTATACAGGTTTTGTTTCTATTAGGCGGAATTGCCGCATGTACCGGTGTATTTACTTATTCCCAGAAAACTATTAAAAATGTCGGAAGAAATTTATTAAGCTTGTCTCCCATGGTGGCATGGATTGTAATTTTATCTCAATCCTTAGTGTTAATCATGTTTTCATCAAATAAAATCGAACAAATACTTTTATCACTTAATTTGCCAACATTGCCGGCAGTGCCGGTTTCCAGCACACAAGCTGTAATCGGTGCAATTATTGGTATAGGGATAGCCAAAGGTGGTAAAGGAATAAAATGGGGGTTAGTACTAAAGTTAATGTCTGGATGGGTGGCTTCTCCTGTTATTGCATTAGTTTTAAGCTATATTTCATTATCCTTTATGGAAAATGTTTTTCGCCAGCCGGTGATATTACCTTAAAAAGAGGGGATCAATGTCAAAGCACGAAAGTATAAAATATAAAATCCCTTCAATATTATTGCTGTTACATTTATTAATAGCATTTATCTACTGTTTGTATCTATCTTGGAAAACCGATACCCTGGGAGGAGATACATTAGAACATATCCACTCTTCATGGCTTGTGTATGCTAATTTTATTCCGTACAAAGATTTCTTTCAGCATCATAATCCATTGTTATGGTATCTCTTTTCTCCCATTGCCGGTCTGCATGCCCATGGTATAAATGATAACACAATTACATCAATTGCGATAACATCAGCTATCGTAGCATCTTTTATCAATTATTTATATTTATATCTGATAACCTCAAGATTTCTAAGCACAAAATCAAGTGGTATAGTTGCCGCAGCCATAGCTTTAACCCCCTATATGTTATTATCGGTTATTCATTTTCGGCCGGATAATTTCATGTTGCTGACATTTTTTGCAGGTTTTTACTACTATTTGTGTTATATACAAGATAAAAAACTATGGCAGTTAAGCTTATCATTTTTATTATTTTGGTGCTCATTTATGTTTTTGCAAAAAATCATTTTTACATTGATATTGCTAGGCATAATAACTTTATATTTGCTTTGTACCAAAAAAATGAAATTAGTAGATGTATTATATGCTTGTTCTTTGCCGTTTGTCTTAAGTTTAGGCTATGTTCTTTATTTAATATCAAATGATATATTAGCTGTGTGGTATCATTCAAATTTCACCTTTAATCTCTATATTCCGGAATTATTTGATGAAAGGCGTATCGGAATCATATGGCCGGAATTAGCATTATTGCTCTGTGGTGCAACATTAGCTGTGTTATTTTGTTTCAAAAAATCGAATATATATTTTAAGATAATTGCTATAATTTGGTTTGTTGAATTACTTCAACGGGTATTTTATTTTTCAGCATTTGCATATTACTTCTGCTTATTAGTTTATATGTCTTCAATTTTAACCGCCGTATTTCTGACTGAAAAGGTATTTAAGCATTGGTGGGTGTTGCAGTATGTTTTAGTTGGAGCATTATATTTCTGTATGTATCATCCGGCAATTTATAACGGAAATATCGGCACGCGTGTTACACGTTTCTACAAACCGTTAAACAAAGAAGTTATAGAAAAATCAACGCCTTGTGATTACATTTTAAACGGTGATGGAACAATTTATAATTTATATAACAGAGATCCGCATTATTACTGGAATCTTCTTGGGCAAACGGATGTTATAGGTGCTAAAGTTGGGATTCATCCTCTAATGGATATTAATAAGATAATAGAAGTATATAAACCTAAAATTATTACAGCGGCTCCGTATTATGACAAATATGCTAAAGAACATGGCTATGATGTTGTTGTGCATCAACCGGATATGGAGTTAGTAAATCGCTACTACAAACCAATGAGTGCTAATTCAAACTTATATATATTAAAACCGGAATTTGCTCCGGCTAAATGTGAATTTGATTATAAAAAGAAACATTATCAGATGTATGATTAATAATATATTAATTATAATACAAACAAAAGAGCACTGATTTTTTACAATCAGTGCTCTTTTGTTATCTGGCAGTCAGCCGTAATTGGAATGACTTTGCTTGTGGGTGTTTAACCCATTGTCCATCTGCTAATTTTGATCTGTCCATAGATAGGACAAATGGAATACAATTATCTGGAGATTTACACCAGTAGGTATCTCCGATAAATTCATCAGCCTTTACCCCAAAGCTGTTTAGCATCTGAACAGTTGCTGTAAACTGTCTGTGGAATTGGCGGCTCATGCGTAAAGTCTCTTTTGAAGGCAAATCGCAAAGCACCTTTGCGCTGAATTTTTCCATTTCGTAATCCAGCTTTTCCATCGCTTCTCCAAAAGAATTTTCTCCGGAGTTTGTTTTCTTGAGGTATACATTACCCACGGCAATTCCCCAGATTTTATCTAACCTGGTTAAATCAATATAAGGTCTTGCGTATAGCCCCTTTCGTCTGCTGAAGTATACGATAGGCATTGGAGATTTAACCAAATCCGGATCATCTTTCTTTGTAGCAAAGAAAAGAATAATTGAAGTTGCGATTGAAACAACTCCAACAGTTGGAACGGCAACGCTAATAGCCGTCTTGTCCAAATCCAAAAGCCATAAGGCCACGAATGTGAGAACTACCTCACAAACCAACGCTAGAAGGTTGGTAAAAATTTTTTCGTTGTTCATGAGTATTAATAATTAAAATAAAAATATAAATTTTCTCAAGAATACACAAAATTTGACAAAATGTCAATAGCGAGAAACAATAAAATTTAAATATCTAAATCTTCGGCAAATTTAGCGCGTTCTATAATAAATTTAAAACGTTGTTCCGGGTCTTTTCCCATTAAACGTTCAACTTGGCGACGTGTTTCAAAAGCTTCATCTCTGGCTTCTTCTGTATTTGCTGTAGGAATAGTAACTCTTAGCAATACACGATTATTTTTGTCCATGGTCGTTTCTTTGAGTTGCGCAGCACTCATTTCTCCTAATCCCTTAAATCGACTAATTTCCGGGTGTTGATTAGCCTTTGCTTTTTTTATAATCTTGTCTTTTTCATCATCATCGAGTGCATAATAGTTTTTTCCACCAAAAACAATTTTATAAAGAGGAGGCGTTGCAATAAATAAATGTCCGTTTTCTATGAGCTTAGGCATATATTGGTAGAAAAAAGTCATCAATAGTGAGGTAATATGTGCTCCGTCAACATCAGCATCAGTCATAATGATAATTTTTTCATAACGAAGATTTTCTTCCTTATAGCTATCTTTAGTACCACATCCCAAAGCTTCAATCATGTCTTTAATTTCTTGGTTTTGAGTAATTTTATCAAGACTGGCACTGGCAACATTAAGGATTTTACCGCGCAATGGTAAAATAGCTTGGGTCATTCTGTCGCGCCCTTGTTTGGCCGAGCCACCTGCGGAATCTCCCTCAACAATAAAAATTTCTGTATCTTCCGCCGCCGCTTTAGAACAATCAGCCAGCTTACCGGGTAGACGTAATTTTTTAGTAGGAGATTTCCGATTCTGCACTTTTTCTTCTTTTCTTTTCTTACGCAGTTCTGCACGATCAATCACATAAGATATAAGCGCTTCGGCATTTTCCTTATCTGAAGAAAGCCAGTGATCAAAAGAATCTTTAACAGCTTTTTCAACCAAATAAGCTGCCTTAGATGAAGTCAATTTATCTTTTGTCTGCCCTTGAAATTGCGGATCGCGAATAAATACAGAAAGCATAATAGCTGCATCACTTAAAAAATCTTCACTGGTAATACCGGCTACTTTTTTAATATTTGCCATATCGGCATATTCTTTTAAGCCTTTTAAAAGCGCAGTCCGAAAACCTTGTTCATGGGTGCCACCTTGTGGTGTAATAACGGTATTACAATAAGAATTACAAAAGCCTTTTTCATCTTCCGGCCAACTGATTGCCCATTCAACTTTTCCTTCATTTCCTGATAATTCAGCTTCTCCAGAGAAAGGCATACGGTTAATTGTTAATCTCGTTCCGATTTGATAGTTTAAGAAATCTAATAAGCCGTTAGGAAAGTTAAATTCTGTTTCACTTGGGATATTATCCCCTTCTTTAATAAGTTCCGGTGCGCATTTCCAAAAAATTTTAATACCTTTAAACAAAAATGCTTTAGAGCGCGCCATACGATATATTTTAGTCGGTACAAAGACATTATCCGAACCAAAAATTTCATCATCCGGCAAAAAAGTAATACTTGTTCCTCGCCGATTCGGTGCATTTCCTATCAGTTCCAAAGGGGTTAATGGCTTACCTCTGGAATATTCCTGACGATAAAGTTTTTTATCACGAGCAACTTCCACAATTAATTTTTTAGAAAGGGCATTCACAACTGAAGAACCGACACCATGCAATCCGCCTGATACTTTGTAAACACCGCCGCCGAACTTGCCGCCGGAATGAAGTGTTGTAAAAATAACCTCTAAAGCTGATTTACCCGGATATTTAGGATGTTGATCAACAGGGATACCTCGTCCGTTATCGGTAATAGTAACGGACAAATCGGCATTAACTTCAATTTCAATACGAGTGGCAAATCCAGCTACGGCCTCATCCATAGAATTATCCAAGATTTCCGCAACCAAATGATGTAAAGCTTGTTCATCCGTTCCGCCAATATACATTCCTGGTCTATGCCGAACCGGGTCTAATCCTTCTAAAACCTCAATATCTCTAGCAGAATAATCCTCTTTAGCCTTTACTGCAGCCGAATCTTCAAACAAATCACTCATTGTGCCTCATTTTGTTAATTAATTATATTTTTATGGCAAAAAATATATAAAATGAAAAGCAATCAAACAAGCAAAATTTCTGATATTTTAACAAGAAATATTATAATAAAACAAGAGAGATATTGCATTAAAGAAAAATTAAATAAATTAAAACAAACTATAAAAAATAACCCGTCTTATCGGAGATAAAAAAGATGCTTTATGATAAAACAGCAGTTAATATGTTTTTATATTTATTTATATTCAATGGAATATTTTTAGGTCTGTTTTTCTTTTTTATTAAAACTCCGTTTCAAGATAAAAAAACATTTGCCTTATTATCAAAATATAAAAAGAGAGGGGTATTAAGTTCTGTGGCGCTTCTGTTAATCGGAGCAGCTATAAATTATAAAACAATAAATTTAATTATAGAAAAAGTAATGTCAGCAAGAGAGGGAACTATAATTATTATTTCTATATTAATGGTTGCAGTAATATTATATAGCTTTTTTACTGCTATAGTTTGGGTATATGATCAGATTTCTCCGTTAGATGACTTTACAATTCAAGATAGAAAATCCTTAATATTTCAAAATAGCGAAGGCTATATAATATGTTTGGATAAAAAAGAGGAAGAAAAAAAATCTATAAAATACATTATCCTTTGTTTATGTTCGATGTTAATTGGTATATTTTTATTTTTCTATGCTATATGGCACAACGCAATCGAAGCAGATTTTGGTTATGGCTCCACTTCTCATCCTTTTTTGACATCAATAATCAACCCCAAATATTCAATTAAAAAAATTTCTTATATATATAACAATATGAGCTTTTATGCAGAAAAACATGAACTTATACTGGAATTAATAACTGGATACATTATAGCATTAATATTCACGGCTTTGTGTATTGCAATCAGCACCTTTTACATTAAGGACGATTTCTCCAAAAGAGCGAAATTTTGGAAAATAATATGGTTATCAATTTTAGGCTTTACCGTAATACAATTTATGTTAAATATAAAAGGGACAACATTTATCGCGTTTGCATTGTTATTAATACCGTTTTGGGTAAGCATATACCAATATAATATCTGCAAAATAAAACAAAGGATTACTAAAAGTTACAGATGAAAATCTTATATAAAAACAAAATATGGTTTATTAGATAATCAAATAATAAATTATCAATGTAAAAATAATAAAAAAACACTTGCAAATTAAATATTTTCCAATTATAAAGACTCCCCGAAGGCGGCAATGGTGCCGTTTTCATAATTCACACGCAGGCAAGGCGTCAGCTTTGGAGTTCAAAGTTTCACGCTCCGGTGCTTAAAGAAATTTAGGCTATCAGCTTGCGGAGGTTTAACCGGAAAATAAGGAAATAAAAATATGTCATTACCGACTTTTACTTTACGTCAGCTCGTTGAAGCAGGCGTACACTTTGGACACCACGCTCGTCGTTGGAATCCTCAAATGGCACCGTACATTTACGGTAAAAAAGATAACGTTCACATTATTGATTTACAAAAGACTTACCCGATGCTTTATACAGCCTTGGTAGTAGCTCGTGATGTTGCTGCAAAAGGTGGTAAAGTTTTGTTTGTAGCAACTAAGCGCCAAGCACAAGAAATTGTTAAAGAAAGCGCTGAAAGATGTGGACAATACTATGTAAACTATCGTTGGCTCGGTGGAATGTTGACCAACTGGAAAACGGTAAATCGTTCTATCAACCGTCTTGTAAAATTAAACGAGATGGAAGAAAAGAATGCCTATGAAGGCTATACCAAAAAAGAAATGCAAAATATCAAAAAAGAGCAAGAAAAATTAGCTCTGGCTCTTGATGGTATAAAAAACATGGGTGGTCAACCGGATTTAATGTTTGTAATTGATACACCAAAAGAATCTTTAGCAATTAAAGAAGCTAGAAAGTTAGGTATCCCGGTTATCGGTATAACTGATACAAACGCAAATCCGAATGATGTCGATTATCCTATTCCAGGTAACGATGATACAATTCGTGCAATCCAACTTTATTGCGAACTTATTTCTTCAGCAATTTTGGATGGTATGAGTCAGGAAGTTGCAGATAAAGGTGTTAAGGTAGAAGATACTGCTGAAACACTTGATAATGTAGAAAATGCTTAAGTTTTCTAAATATTGATAAAATGGCGGCGGCATACGCTGCCGCTTAATTTTTAATCATCAAAATATAAGGGGAAGAAATAATGGCTGAAATTACCGCCGCAATGGTAAAAAGTTTAAGAGAAACCTCTGGTGCAGGTATGTTAGATTGCAAAAAAGCACTTGTTGAAACAAACGGTAATATGGAAGAAGCTATTGACTGGCTTCGTAAAAAAGGTTTAGCTACTGCTGCAAAAAAAGCAAGTCGTAT
>JAGCRL010000240.1 GCA_017964705.1 Alphaproteobacteria bacterium | reverse complement strand
GTGAGTTTTGTGCATTCTATCAGCTATATCAGACGGCTTTTGAAATATTGCGGATTTAAGGAGTTGGTGGTACAGGAGGCCATTCTTCGTAACGAGGGAACGAAAGAAGTGCCGGGATATATTGTGGTGGCACAAAAAGAAATTGAAGTAGTGTTTGAATAGATTTTATTTTTCATACCAAAAATGTAGACGACGTTCTTGCTCATAAGCGACAGCGATGGCCCGCAAGCGTTTGATATATTTTTTATAATCTTGAGGAATAAAATCCGGCGGATAGGGGTTATCTAAAAGATGTTGGAGGTCGTCTTCTATTATTACTTCTTCAGGCAACCAACGACGACAAAAAGCATAGCGAGCGGCCGGCAAAACTGAAGTATCATAACCAATGGTATCTAATAAAAAAATTTCATCTGTGGAGGGATGTAAACAGTTTTTATGATGTGGTAGAATCAGTCCTTCATTATATAGTTTAATCCAAGGAAAACCAACGCCTGGATCAGGTTTGCGTGTGGGAGCGATATCGGAATGGCCCAGGATGTTTTCACGCCGTAATTTGTATTTTAATAATAAGTAATTTAACAGTTCGCAAAGTTTCATAATTTGGCGATGCGGATAACTTTTTTTGTGTTGTCCCATATCCGGACATTCTAATTCTATACCGATGGATGAGCCGTTTAAAGAAGGGCCTTGACTATGGTTCCATTTACTGGTGCCGGCATGATAAGCAACTTTATTGATTTCGAGAGCTTCGGTTAAATTGCCGTCGCGCCCGATGATGTAATGAACACTTAAACCTAAACGATTTAATGTTTCTAACTGTTGCGAAGGATTGCTGCGTGAGCAGTGAATGATAATATATTTTATAGGTTCGGTTCGTTTACGGAAATGCGGTAAATGGCAAATGTTATCCGGAATCAGTTTTCTGGTCATGGGGATGATTTTCCTTTCTTTAAATAATATTATAATGACAGAGATTTAAAAATGATTTAAAAATATTTTGACTTTCTTTTAGGGGTAAGGTATCTTGCCATCATCAATTTGGTATGGAGTAAAAAATGAAAGCGGAATTTTATAATCTCTTGAATGAAATTAAAGAAAGTGCAGAAATTTTCAGGAGGTTTCTTTGACTATGATCAGGCTAAAATAAGACAGGAAGAATTAAACGCTTTGACTGCTGATCCGAAACTTTGGGATAATCAGGAAGAGGCGATGAAATTAACTTCGGAAAAAAATATTTTAGATGATAATTTGGCGTATTATGAGGATTTGTTGACCTCTATTGAGAATTCCGAAGAAATGGTAGAACTTGCCGAAGCAGAAAATGATGAAAAAATGTTGAGCGATTTATATCAGCATTTATTGGAATTGAAACAAAAAGCTAAAGAAAGAGAATTGATTTCTTTGCTTTCGGGAGAATTTGATAAAAATGATGCTTATTTGGAAGTTCATGCCGGATCGGGCGGAACAGAGGCGCAAGATTGGGCTGAAATGTTGCTCAGAATGTATTCAAGATGGGCCGAAAAGCATAAATATAAAATAGCATATGTTGAAGAAACGGAAGGTGAAGTGGCAGGGCTTAAATCTGCTACCATAAAAATTTCCGGAACGAATGCATACGGATGGTTAAAAGGAGAATCAGGAGTGCATCGGTTGGTGCGAATTTCTCCGTTTGACAGTAATGCACGAAGACATACAAGCTTTGCTTCTATTTCAGTTTATCCGGTGGTGGATGATACGATTAATATAGAAATTAATCCGGCAGATATTAAGATGGATACGTATCGCTCTTCTGGTGCGGGGGGACAACATATTAATAAAACAGAATCTGCAGTGCGATTAACACACATTCCGACAGGAGTGGTTGTTTCGTGCCAAACCGAACGTTCGCAATTTGCGAATCGCGATCAGGCAATGAATATGTTAAAGGCTAAACTTTATGAAATTGAACAACGAAAGAAAGATGCCGCAGCTTCGCAAAAATGGGAAGAACAGGGCGATAACGGTTGGGGATATCAAATTCGTTCGTATGTGTTGCAACCTTATAAAATGATTAAAGATTTAAGAACAGGAGCGGAAACTTCAGATGATAGAGCCGTGCTTGATGGAGAAATCGATTTGTTTTTATCTGCATATCTGTCGTTTGGGGCGCAGGAAAAACAGGCCTGATAGGATTTTAGGAGAATGTTAAGTTGTTTTGTTTTAGGTTAGGGGCGCTTTGATAAGAGGGTAATATGATTAAAGATATGACACAAGGAAAAGTGCTTCCTTTAATATTATTGTTTTCATTGCCGATTTTGGTAGGAAATGTGTTTCAGCAAATGTATCAGTTGGCGGATATTTTTATTGTGGGGAGATTGCTGGGAGAAAACGCATTGGCCGCCGTTGGGGCATCGGCTCCGATTTATTTTATGTTTTTGATTATTGCGTTTAGTTTTACCGGAGGTTTGACGGCAATTACAGCGCAACGTTTCGGTGCCGGAGATTATGACGGAGTGCGCCGTTCGGTAACGCATTCTATAAGAGCTAGTGCTGTTTTGAGTTTGATATTGACGGTTTTTTTGTTGGTTTTCTTAAACCCGGTGATGCGATTGTTAAATGTTCCGGAAAGTATTTATGATGATTCTTATAAATTTATTTTAATTCTCGGATTGGCGATGTTTTTGCTGGTCGGTTTTAATTTGCTTTCCGGTTTTATTCGTGCACTAGGAGACAGCAGAACACCGCTGTATTTTTTGATTTTCTCTTCTGTTCTTAATATTGTTTTCAATTTCATATTAATCAAATATTGTCATATGGGGGTTATCGGTTCGGCACTGGGAACGGTTTTGGCTATTACCGTTTCGGTTATTTGTTGTATTTGTTATATTATAAAATATTTTCCGCTGTTGTGTATTAAGCGCGAAGATTGGGGGTATGATGCCGCTTTTATGCGAGAGCATTTGAATATAGCTATACCGATGTCGATACAGTTTTCGGTGCTTTCTGTTAGTATAATGATTATACAAGCGGTATGTAATTCATTCGGAGAGAAGATTATTGTGGGATTTACAATTGCTTTAAGATTGGAACAGTTGGCAACACAACCTTTGTTGGCATTGGGCTTGGCAGTGGCAACTTTTGTGGCGCAAAATTTCGGTGCTGGTAAAATGGGGCGTATTCGGCGCGGAGTTCGGCAGACGGCATTTGTTTCTTTTTTGATAAGCTTGTTAATGAGTGTGTTGGTGTTTACTTCCGGACGGGAAATTATCGGCAGTTTTCTGGATAAGCCGGATCCGTTTGCTATAGGTATAGGTGTTGATTATTTGGGAATCAGCATAATGTTTTATTTCTTTTTAGGAATGATTTTTATTTTTAAGAATACATTGCAAAGTATCGGAAAACCTTTTTATCCGGTGTTTTCCGGATTTGTGGAATTAGGAATACGTTCATTTGCGGCGATTATTTTGGCTAACCAAATCGGATACAGCGGAATTTATTACGCCTCGCCACTGGCATGGGTGGGAGGCGCTGTTGTAGTATTTATAGGGTATTATATCAACGTTTATAAACCGGTTAAAAAAATCACTGATGCTTAATTAGGCATCTTCTTTATTGCTGCTATCTTTTTCTGCTATCTCTTTTGCAATTTTGGCGCGTGTTTTCATTTCGTTAAACATGCTTTTTGCTTTGTTAACCAATTCATCGGCATTTAATTCTACACGTTGAATATAGCTTTGATGATTTCTTTCTATGTTTTCAAAAAGTCTGTTCATTGTTGCTGCCAATTTTTCTGCATTTTTGTTTTGATTTTCTTGAGCGGATTTTGTAGCATAATTTTCAATTTTTTTGATGCCTTTTTGGGTCAGTATAACTAATTTATCTGCAACGATGCCAACTTTTTGGCCAACGCTTTTGGATGATGGTTTGCTCATTTTGTGTTCCTCATATAATTAAATTTTATATAAATTTTAAATTATAAAGATGAACAAAAGTTTAAATAAAAAAATTTTTTGAACGAAAAATACATGATGTTTTTAAAACAATTTTAAGAACTTTGGCGTTAATATTTTGCAACAATGGAATTTTGTATGTGTGATAAAGTAGCTCTTACTAAACGAGGATTAAATGAGACGTTTGAAGTTTTTTAAAATGTTGGTATTAGTAGCAGGGCTGTGTTTTTATAGCACAATGGCTTTTGCTATTAACAGTATTAGTAATATTCGAACCGGTCAGCAAACGGATGGTATTCGGGTTGTTTTTGACGGAACGGAAAAATTTCAATACGATGCTTTTCTTTTAGGCAATCCGAATCGCTTGGTCATCGATTTGAAAAATGCCGAAATAAAAGGTAATCCTAAAATTCCAAGTAATGCGCTGATTAGTAATTTCAGAATAGGGCAACTTCCGGGGGGGAAGGGCAAACGGCTGGTCTTTGAATTGAAAGGTAATGCCGATATTAAACGGAAATTTGCTCTGGAACCGCAAGGTGGAAAAAATAATTGGCGGTTGGTAATTGACTTGGCGCAACATGGTAGTGTGGCACAGCCGAAGGCTCAACCTAAAGCTCAGCCAAAAGCTCAACCGGTTGCGGCAACGCCTGCTTATAAACCTAATCCGAAGCGCCAAAAGATTGTGGTATTAGATCCGGGGCATGGCGGCAAGGATCCGGGAGCAATCGGACGTTCGTTTAAAACCTATGAGAAAAATATTACTCTTTCTATGGGTAAAGAGTTGAAAAAACAACTCGAATCACGCGGATTTAAAGTTTATATGACACGTTCAACAGATGTGTTTATTCCGTTACGGCAGAGAGTGCGGATTGCACGCAGTTATCATGCGGATTTGTTTATCAGTTTGCATGCGGACAGTACGGTTAATCGTAATGCACAGGGACTTTCTATCTATACGCTTTCGGAAACGGCATCCGATAGAGAAGCGGCGGCTTTGGCTGAACGCGAAAATAAAGCGGATATTATTGATGGAATGGACTTTTCGGATAATTCGCCGGAGATTAATGATGTGTTGATTTCTTTGTCGCAGAATGATAGCCGTAATAAATCTTCTAAATTTGCTGCCTATGTGGTTAATGAAATGAGAAAGCAAGTTAAAATTTTGAATAATACGCACCGATTTGCAGGTTTTGCTGTTTTGAAAGCACCGGATATTCCTTCTGTTTTGGTTGAATTGGGATACCTTTCTAATTATACCGAAGAAAAATACTTGAGAGATGCTTCTTATCGTAAAAAACTAGGGGCCGCAATTACGCGTTCGGTTGTTAGTTATTTTGCAGATCCGGAAATAGCATCTTCTATTTGATGGTAAAATAAAAAAAATTGAACTTTTTTATTTTTTTGCCGTTATACTAGTTGTTAACTTAATAATGAGAGGTCAACATGGATAAAGTGTCAAAATTATTGGCTGAAGCAAAACCTCTTTATCGTCAAAAACAAAGAGAAAAGCGCGCTATTTTGAGTGTGGCAGTTTCTCTTTGTTTATGCTTAGGAATTTGGTTGGTACAACCAAGACAAGTAGTTTTTGATGATGCGGAGTTTGACAACTATTTTACCGCACTCTATTTATCGGACGGATGCGGAGATGAAATAATTGATGATTCTGTTGTTCCTTTGGATAAATATGGTTTGTATGAGGTCTCTTAAATGGCAGATGAAAAGACAAATCAGCACTGTAAAAATCTGGTCAGAAGTGTGGTTAGAAAAATGCTCTACCGCAATGATGAAGATGTAGAACAGGAAATATATATTCGTCTTTGGGAAAAATATCCGAATTATAAAGAACAGAATAAGCTTTGGGCATGGGTAAGAACTGTGGCAGAAAATTATTGTCGCGATTATTTGAAGAATAAAAGCCAAAAATTATTGGCAGCTTCTATTGATGAAGAAAGCGGTATTTTGGAAACAATCTCTACGGAAGATGATCCGGAACGCGCATGGCTTTTAAAATGTCGGCAAAAAATTATTTTGCAGGCAGTTAATGAATTGCCTAAGGAGATGAAACAAGCAATTATTTTGGTTGAATTTGACGGGTTGAGTTATGAACGAGCGGCGGCAAAAATGAAGATTAATGTGGGAACATTGAAATCTCGTTTGCATAATGCTAAAGCAAAATTACATGATAAACTCGCGTATTTGGAACTTTAACTTTTTTATTAGAAAGGATGAGAAATATGGAAAAGAAAAAAATTTATATGGCTTTGGGTGGCGGTTTTATTGTTGGCGTGGCAACTGCTTTGGTAGTTTGTTCGTTATGTAATTGCCCGGGTTCTTATTCAAGAAACCCACAAATGCAGCCTAAACCTGATGAAATGGTTATGAGAGAACATCGTAGACCGCATGGTATGCATCAGAGACCGGACTTTAAAGGACATCATGGTAAGCATTTTGGTAAAATGCACGGAGATATGAAAGGGAAACCGTTTGAACCATCTCCTGAAATGAAAGCTCGTTTTGCAGAAAAGTTGGGACTGACAGATGAACAAAAAGAGCAATTGGAAAAATATCGTACAGAAGATATGGCAAAGATGAAACCATTGGTTGATCAAATGGATGCTTTGCGTGCACAAATGAAAGAGTTGCGTCAGGAAAATCGTGCTCGGTTTGAAAGCGTGTTGACTGATGAACAAAAAGAAATTTTGAAAAATATGAAAAAAGAACACAGACATCCTCATTTTATGGGTGCTCCGATGGCAGAGGGATTTGAAAAGGCTCCTGTGCCGGATGATGCTCCTGTCGGAGAAGATGCTCCAGTTGCAGAAGATACTGTCAGCGAATAAGGGAAAAATGGTGATGAAGAGGGGGTGAAGAAATTCATCCTCTCTTTTTTTTAATGAAATATGATTATTTATTTTCGCTTAAATAGGGGGATTTAATGTGGTTAAGATGATTGATTAAATCTTGATAACTTTGAGGAGCGTTCTTTTTTAGCCATTGAAAGACCAAACGTCTTGGTTCTTGTACATTCAGGCGATTGGTGAATGTTCGCATTTTTAAGAATGGAGCGTGATATTTGGATAACATGGTTAAAGGATAGCAATTTTTATCATTTAGCGGTAAAGCTGATAATTCATTATAAGGAATGTAGGTAGCTGTTTTGAAACCTAATGATTCCAAATATTGGGTGAAAGGAACTTCATAACGGTAAGCAACAGTGAGACCGTCTGCTTCTTTTTTGACATTGTTAAGGTAAGTAATAAACGATGGATGTTGATATACATTCGGGGTGAAGACCAAAAAATAACTTTGCAGATGATAAGTGCCATCTTGATTGGCGGTAATGCCATATACATCAACATCAGAAGGAATAGAGGCTATAACAGGTTTGAGCGAAGGAACAACCAGTAGTGATGAATCATTGGCAAAGATAAGAAGATTTGTTTTTTGCAAAAGATTGTTTTTTTGTAACCAATTAAGGCCGCGTTTGTAACTTCCCCAGTCATATTCGCCGTGTCTTTGGGCTTCAAGATGTGTAATGTATGGTTGAATTTTTTTTAGGGCGCTTCTTTTTATGGGATTATCGGTAATGTAAATAATGTTTGGAGCAATTTCTTTAAGAGCTTTAAGATAATGAACAACATAATTGGAAACGGTTCCATCTGTACTGTAAGCCGCAAAAATAGCAGTGTTTTGAGTAGGAAGAAGGGAGGCATAGTCTGCAATTTGGGGTTGCGAGCGATTGGTATAAATCCATAGTGAGGCACCGAAGATAATTGTAATTAATAAAATGAGGGTAATTTTAAGGTATAATTTCATGAGTTATTCCTTTATATCTTTGGGGATAAAATGAGGATCTATTTCTGCGATAATTTCTTGATAACGCAAAGGATAGTGTTTGTATATATAGCGCAATACATCTTGAGTGTTTTCTCTTATATCTAACTGAGCGGTAAAGGTGCGTCGTTTGAGAAATTGATTGTTATATTTCGAAATTAATGTAAGCGGATAAGAGTTATTATCCGGTAAATCGAATTGTTGAAATTCTTGATATGGAATGTAGCTGTCCCAATGATATCCCAGGCTTTTTAGATAGGGGGTAAGGGGTATTTCATATTTTAAGATATAATTTGAACTGATTTCTTGGTGCTTAATTTTATTGATGAAATGAGCGAAATTTTTGGAATGCAGGATTTTTTTGCGAAAAACCAAGAAATAACTTTGCAGATGGGGATTGAGACGGCTGTTTTGCGTATTACCCCAGAAATCTAAGTCTTTTTTTTGCGCCATTGTTGCAAACATCGGTTTGAAACTTTGCATGGGCGCATAAGAGCTGTCATTGGCAAAAATTAATTCATCGGCTTTATTAAGATAACCTTGCTTCTTTAACCAGTTGAAGCCTCGTTTATAACTACCGAAGTCGTATTCGTTATGACGGGTATGTTCCGTGTGAAGAACGAGGCCTTTAAGCTTTTTATATTCTTTGGGATCTAATTCAGAATCGGCGATATAAACGATGCCATCAGTGACTTCTTTGAGACCTTTAAGATAGGTGATGATGTAAGGATGAATGGTTTTATCCGGATTATAACCGGCAAAAACTGCATAACGCTTGGTACGATTTGATTGCGGTATTAGCAGGGCTAGCAAAACAAGCAGAATTAAACAGCTTATGAATAATATTTTTTTTGTATGATTCATAAAAAAACACCCCGATATTATCTAACGGGGTGTATTCTAAAATAAATCGCTTTATTCTGCAACCAAAACTTGGCGACGGCTGTGCATGGCTTCGTTGATAAAACGAATTTGCTCTTGTACGAGTTCATTGTCGGCAAATTTTTCTTTGGCTTGTTCTACACGTTGTTCAAAAGTTCCTTCTTTGCC